>NZ_JBHVQU010000095.1:0-15530 GCF_042886655.1 Peribacillus sp. NPDC058002
GAATTTAATAGAACTCCAGGCACGCCTGCAAAAAATAATATACAATAATGGAAAGATTGATGGAGCCTATGGATGGGGCACTTATTGGGCACTTCGAAACTTTCAACAAGATTTCGGACTTCCAATCGATGGTTTGGCAGGGACAACAACAAAACAGAAGTTGACGAAAGCGTCTAATTTCAATAAACAATTTGTTCACGAACAGATCAATAAAGGGAACGAGTTCACCTATTATGGGGGAGTCCCCATTGAAAAACAGGTAAAAGCGAAAGGAAATCGATCTACGTCCGGAGGGGCCGCTTCCGGAAATGCCCCTTCCAAAAAAACGACATCAGCCAATCTTCCAGGAGGATATTCTCAAAATGATATACAACTGATGGCCAATGCCGTTTATGGGGAGGCACGAGGGGAGCCATATACTGGTCAGGTTGCTGTTGCAGCAGTAATTCTGAATAGGGTGGAAAGTGCTGCCTTTCCTAATACCATTTCGGGAGTGATTTTTGAACCCGGGGCATTTACGGCTGTTGCGGATGGGCAGATTTGGCTGACACCGAACGAAAGGGCGAAAGAAGCCGTGGTGGACGCCATCAATGGGTGGGATCCAAGCGGTAATGCAGAATATTACTTTAATCCCGATACAGCAACAAGCAAATGGATCTGGTCAAGGGAACAAATTAAAAGAATCGGAAAACATATCTTTTGTAAGTAAAGAGGTGAAGGGAAATGATCAGGAATATAGTGATTGCCCTGCTTGTTGTAGTTGTTGCGGGAACTGCATTCTGGGGCTATCAAGAACATAAGGAAAAAAATGCAGTATTAATCAATGCGGAAAATACGTATCAGCGAGCCTTTCATGATTTAAGCTATCAAGTGGATATATTGCATGATAAGGTCGGCAGTACTTTGGCTATGAATTCACGTTATTCATTAAGTCCGGCTTTAACAGATGTTTGGCGTATCACTTCCGAAGCCCAAAGTGATGTCGGGCAGTTGCCATTGACCTTGCTTCCTTTTAATAAGACAGAGGAATTTTTATCCAAAATTGCGGACTTCAGTTATAAAACAGCGGTACGTGATCTTGAAAAAGAACCATTGAATGATAAGGAATATGCGACTCTCCAATCCTTGTACACACAGGCAGGGGACATCCAGGGCGAGTTAAGAAAAGTGCAGTATCTAGTCCTTAAAAACAATTTAAGATGGATGGATGTCGAAATGGCTCTTGCATCAGGGAAAGAAAATTCTGATAACACGATCATAGACGGATTAAAGACTGTAGAGAAAAAAGTATCTGGGTACGGGGAAACGAATGAGATGAATCCGACCTTTACTTCTGCACAACAGAGGGATGAAAATTTCAAAAATTTGCAAGGTAAAACCATTACAAAAGAAGAAGCAATTGCTACGGCAAAAAACTATGCACACTCAAAAAGCAAGAATTTGAAGGTGAATGTGGAAGAGAACGGAAAAGGTTCCGATTTTGGATTTTATAGTGTGAGCATCCTCGATAAAGATTCCGATACCGAATTGAATATGGATTTAACAAAAAAAGGCGGCTATCCCATTTGGTATATCAATAATAGGGACGTGAACAAAACAAATATTGATTTGAATCAAGCCTATACAAAAGCCGAAGAATTTTTAAAGGAACATGATTTCAGTTCACTTGATTTATTTGAAAGTGCTCAATACGATAATATCGCATTATTGAATTTTGTAACATCAGAAAATGGTGTCAAGATTTATCCAGATTCAGTCAAGGTCAAAATTGCATTGGATGATGGATCCGTTATAGGGTTTTCAGCCGACGAGTATTTAAAATCACATAAAACCAGGGAAATAGGGAATCCGAATATTTCCGAGAAAGAAGCTAAAGACAAAATTAACAATAATGTTAAAATAATGGAAGAAGGAAAGGCGTTAATCATCAATGATATCGGTGAAGAAGTTCTTTGTTATGAATTTCTCGGTACGATTAAAGATGATACCTACCGTATTTTCATTAATGCAGATACCGGTCAAGAAGAAAAGGTGGAAAAATTAAAGAATTCCGAACCGGTATACGAGAATATAATTTAATTTAAACTATGATCATGAATCATTAGCTGTAGGGAAATGTGCTTAGTCACTTTCCCTTTTTATTATTTCATGACATAATAAATTAAATGATTATTGGATTATTTGGGAAAATCATAGGTGATATTATGCAGTTTCCTTCCGATCAAAAAGGACGTGGACGATGATGGTTAAAATTGGGGATATATTAATGCTTGAACCGAAATACTCACAACAGAAAGAAAAGTTCAATTGTATGGTTGTCGAAATGGGACCGGGTTATGTCTATACCGACTTTCCCATCAATGTAGGGACTGGAAAAATTGCATTTCTCATGGATGGGACACAGTTCAACGTCACATTTTCCAATGAAGAGCAGGCAGTTTATGTATTCGATTCAGAAGTGCTTGGAAAAGTGAAAGGTAGAATACCCATGATGCAGTTATTGCTGCCCGAAGCAGAAACGTTTGTGAAAATCCAACGGAGGCAATACGTGCGCCTGGATGTAACCTTGGATACAGCCATTCACCCAGAACATTCCGAGTTTACCCCTTTTCGTGCATTAACGGAGGATATCAGTGCAGGAGGAGCTTCGATAAGACTTTTAAAAGGCACTGATATTAAATCGGTTTCGCAATTATACCTGTGGGTGGCGCTTACGTTAAAATCAGGTGAGATTCATTATTTAAGGCTGAAAAGCAAAGTCATTCGCGTTACGGAGAAAAAGCATGGAAATATGCTGCTGCACGTCCAATTTCTTGAACCTGCAAAAAATGATGTACAGACATTAATGAGATTTATATTTGAAAAGCAGGTGGATTTAAAGAAAAAAGGCTTGTATGTTTAACATGATTGAATGAAAAACAGTGATTCCATCCATACTGCTAATATAAACGGATGGAGGGTGCGGCTTATGAAAACATTTGAAAGACTATTAATTAAAGTGATCATCATCCAATTGGCCTGCTTATTTGTTTTCCAGTTCCTTTTGAGCAGGGAGGATCAAATCTTTGATTTGACCAAGCTCTCAAGGTATGAAGGTGTCACCAGCAATAATTATACGAAAATCATTGAAACATTCAATGGGGCCCAAAAGTAAAAGCGGTGATCCGCTTTTTTTGTATGAAGATTTACAGGTAAAGGATAACGTTGATGGCTGTAGCGATCAAAAAAAGAACAAAGTTTATTTTGAAAGTGCACATCCCTTTTATTAATGATTTTCCCGTTAGTTGTGATAAAATGAAAGGGTATTAAATAATCAGCATGATTGTAGGATTCTTGGGAGGATTTATGGAAAAAAAATTATCAGTCGCAATCGATGGACCAGCTGCTGCTGGAAAAAGCACGGTTGCTAAAATTGTCGCAGAAAAGTTCAATTACATATATGTGGATACAGGAGCAATGTACAGGGCCCTTACCTATAAGGCCCTTAATCAAAAGATTCTTCTTGATGATGAACAAGCATTATCAAAAGTTCTCATCAATACTGAAATCGAATTAAGACCTAGTGAAAACGGACAGTTGGTGTTCTTGGATAATGAGGACGTGACAGCCCAAATCAGGAACAATGAAGTGACCGGTTCCGTTTCGGAAGTGGCAAAGCACCGGAGCATCCGGGAAGAATTGGTTCGCAGGCAGCAAACCTTTGGTGAAAACGGCGGTGTCGTCATGGATGGCAGGGACATCGGTACGCATGTTTTGCCGAACGCCGAAGTAAAGGTATTTCTAATCGCTTCTGTGGATGAAAGGGCACAGCGGAGGCATCAGGAAAATATATCGAAAGGTTTTCCATCAGATATCGAAAAATTAAGGGAAGAAATCGCAACAAGGGACAAACTGGACTCCGAACGCGAGGTATCGCCACTGAAAAAGGCGGCGGATGCTATCGAAATCGATACGACTTCATTATCGATTCAGGAAGTTGCAGAAAGAATCATGTCTTTAATAGAAGAGAGGAAAAGATGACATTGGATTTTTACACATTTGCCAAGAACGTAGTAAAAGGCATTTTAATGCCTTCGTTTAGGGTTAAAGCGCTCGGAAAGGAACATTTCCCTAAAGAGGGCGGAGTATTGATCTGTGCCAATCACATTGATAATCTGGATCCGCCCATAGTTGGTATGACATCTCCAAGGGATATCCATTTCATGGCTAAAGAAGAGTTGTTTCAAGCACCTATTTTAAAGGGTATATTACCAAGAGTAAATGCATTTCCCGTGAAGCGGGGCAATAGCGATCGGGAATCCCTTAGAAAAGGTTTGAAGCTTTTGAAGGAAGGCAAGGCGATTGGCCTGTTTCCAGAGGGGACCAGAAGCAAAACTGGTGAATTGGGAGAAGGCTTGGCGGGGGCTGGATTTTTCGCGTTGCGTTCTGATGCCGTTATCATACCGTGTGCAATCATCGGCCCGTATAAATTTTTACGTCCGTTGAAAGTCGTTTACGGTCCTCCAATAAATTTTACCGAATATCGCGAACAGAAAATATCAGCCGATGATGCTACAAAAATCATCATGGACCATATTCGGAAATTGATTTCCGAGCATAAATAGTCCTTCATACTTGACAATTTTCTGATTTTGTTAGAATTTATAAAATAAGGGTATTGTTCCTTATTGCAGATGAAAAGGAATATAACTTTATTACTCTAAAAAAACTGTTTTTATCTTTATTGGGAAAGTGTTTTTATTGAACCACTTTAAATAAAATATGTGGCCGATGAAGAGGAAATTTGCTGATCAGTCATGGGTTAAGGAGGAGTTAGTAATGACAGAAGATATGAACCAGGTAGAAGTGAACGATTACAAAGTTGGGGATCAAGTTAGGGCAACCGTTTCAAAGGTAGAAGAAAAACAGGTCATGGTCGATGTGGAAAACAGCAAGACGGATGGGATCATACCCATCAGTGAGCTTTCAAGCCTGCATGTCGAAAAGGCGTCAGATGCCGTTTCGGAAGGTGATGCATTGGAGTTGGAAGTCATTAAAGTCGAAGAAGAAGCTCTCATTCTATCAAAACGTAAAATTGATGCTCTTAAAGCATGGGATGACCTGGAATTGAAATTTGAAAATGGAGACGTATTTGAGGCAGAAGTTAAAGATGTCGTCAAAGGCGGGCTTGTTGTAGATCTAGGCGTACGTGGTTTTGTTCCAGCTTCTCTAGTAGAAGACTATTTCGTTGAAGACTTTTCTGATTACAAAAACAAAACTTTAACATTCAAGATCGTTGAGCTTGAGAAAGACAAGAATCGCTTAATCCTCTCACATCGGGCAGTGGTCCAAGACCAAAAGGAAAAGCAAAAAGCAAACGTTTTAGATAAGATTGAAAGCGGGCAAGTGCTTGAAGGCTTGGTCCAAAGGATTACCGATTTTGGTGCATTCGTGGATATTGGGGGCGTAGACGGCCTTGTCCACATTTCCCAGCTTTCCCATCAGCATGTCGACAAGGCATCCGATGTCGTTTCAGAAGGGGATAAGGTACAGGTGAAAGTGCTATCCATCGATCGTGATAATGAAAGGATTTCACTTTCCATTAAGGATACCCTTCCGGGACCTTGGGCAGGAATTGCAGAAAAAGCGGCCAAAGGCTCTACACTGGAAGGTACCGTGAAACGCCTTGTTTCTTTCGGTGCATTCGTGGAGATTTTTCCAGGGGTAGAAGGACTTGTCCATATTTCACAGATTTCGCACAAGCATATTGCCACCCCGCAAGAAGTACTTAAAGAAGGCCAGTCTGTCAAAGTGAAAGTGCTGGAAGTTAATGAAACGGATCAACGTCTATCATTGAGCATTAAGGAACTTGAAGAACCTCAGTCCAATTACAACACATCAGATTATGAGCTCCCAGAGGAATCGAAGGGCTTTCAGCTAGGTGAAATGATCGGTGATCAATTGAAAAAACTCAAATAAAATAATAATGGTGATGGCCTTGGAGAGAAAACAACGAAAATTAGATCATATAGAATTTGCGCTAAAGACAGGACAGCAAAATAAAACCGGGCTAGAAGATATTTCGTTTATTCACCAAAGCTTACCAGGTATTTCCTTGAATAATGTGAACCTCACAGCAGAAGTTGGCGAACTTGAATTAAGTTCGCCAATTTTTATAAATGCCATGACCGGAGGCGGAGGCCCTGAAACCGAAAAATTGAATGGTGACCTAGCCATTGCAGCACGGGAAACAGGAATCGCCATGGCGGTAGGATCGCAAATGGCAGCCATCAAGGATTCTGGCCAGCAAGCTTCTTTTAATGTTGTAAGGAAGGAAAATCCTGATGGCGTGTTGATTGGTAATCTCGGTGGAGAAGCAACAGTCGAACAGGCTAAGCGAGCAAGCGAAATGATCGGGGCCAACGCCCTTCAGATTCATATTAACGTCATCCAGGAATTGACGATGCCTGAAGGGGATAGGGATTTTGCGGGTACCCTTTCGAGAATAGAAAAAATCAACAGTACGATCGGAATTCCTGTCATCGTAAAAGAGGTTGGATTTGGGATGAGTATGGAAACGGTGCGGCAATTACTTTCCGTGGGTGTTTCGATCATTGATGTAGGCGGGTTTGGCGGAACGAATTTTGCTAAAATTGAGAATGAAAGACGAGCAAAAATACTCGGATATTTTAATGAATGGGGCATACCGACAGCTGCTTCGATTGTCGAAGCTGTTAATGTTTCACCACAGCTTTCAGTCATTGGGTCTGGTGGCATTCAAAGCCCTTTGGAAATTACAAAAAGCCTGGCATTAGGAGCCAAAGGGGTCGGATTGGCCGGATATTTCCTCAAGATTTATAAAGAGTTGGGCTTGGAACAATTGATTAAAGAAATACATTACATACATGAAGATTTGAAGGTCATCATGACTGCACTCGGGTGCGATAATATCCAAGAACTAAGGAAATCAAAATTAGTCATCAAAGGAAATACCTATCATTGGTTATCTCAAAGAGGCATTGATTGTTCGGCGTATGCTAAATGAATGACCACAAAGGGAAGCATCTCAATTGAAACAAATTGAGATGCTTCTTTTTGTTCAGGGAAGACTTAACTATTCCTTTTTCGTGCCTCTTCAGGGCCTTCCATCCTTGTTGCCCCTTTATGACCCAGTGATTGGTCCCTGTCAGACTCCACGCGTTTACTTTCTTTCAATTTCTTCTCTTGCCGATCTTTTCCCATGTTCACACCTCCTTTTAATTGATAGGGGGACGGTTTTCCTCATTAAATGCCGTGCTTTATGTTTATACTTTGAATAAACAAGCCATAATGTTCCTAAAAGGGGGACGCTGTATGGATGGAATTATATTTTATTGGATTTCATGGATAGTTTGGGTCATTGTCATGTTTTTTATTCCGAAAACGGTTCCCTTTCGTTTTGATTTTCTTTTTCATCTATTAGCCATTATGGTATTAGCGGGCTACAAACTGGAGGCTCCATTAATTTCCGTTCATTTAAGCGGTCCGTACCTTTTCTTTATAATGTGTGTATATATTAGGAAGAAATCAATCCTCAAGATGATGGAACTGATCAGCGGAAGTCTTATTATCACTCTTGCTTATGCCAGCTTTCAACTTTTTTCTTTGCTTGATCCGATATGGCTCATCATGAAGCCCTCTTATCTTTTGTGTATTTTCCTGAATTATCTTATCCTATTACTTTTTAAAAATTGGAAACATCGATTGTTCGTCCTTTTAATTGGGATGATCATGGGAGATATCATATATTCTGGATTACTTGCTTACCACTCTTTACCTTATGTGGGCCTTGCTTATGCATGGCATGATAATGCAGTTCTGGTTCTGGGCGCAAACATACTGTGGAGAATATTGGAAATGGTTGGCCAATACATTTATTTAATATCCCAATCGAGATTTTTATCGAAACAAGGAAAAGAGAATTTTAATCAATGAAGAGTATAGGGAAAAATGGTAGGAAGTATTAGCCTCTTTATCAAAAGGCAGATGTATAGATGGAATCAAATGGAATTGGAAGGCTTTTATTCATACAATCATTGTTGATTGGCGAGAAATTTGTTACTATAGGATAGTTAGAGGTCTGTAGATAAATCGTAAAATGCTCTAAACAATTAAAAAGGAAGCCGTATGTCGAAGCTTTCTTCATTTTTTTGGGCTGTTTATAATCAAGTTTGAGCATGCAAGGGGTTTGGCTTCGCGTCACTTTTGGAACCGGGGCGTCAAGTGGACAAACTGCCCGTGAATACTTGATGAGTTTAACTGAACATCAGTTAGGATTTTCTTACTGATGAAAGATTCCTTTAAATGATGATAGATACAGCCTTTTCCTTTAAAAGGAAATGATGAAAATCAATAATGCAAAGCAACCGTAATATATGCATTCATGAATTTCGTGACTTTGACAGAGATATAGTAGCAGAAAGGGTGAATAGCAATGCCAAAACCGGTAATTGCGATAGTCGGTCGTCCGAACGTGGGAAAATCGACAATCTTTAATAGAATAGTTGGAGAACGGGTTTCGATTGTCGAAGACGTTCCTGGAGTAACCCGGGACAGGATTTATAGTTCTGGTGAATGGTTGACACATGATTTTAACATTATTGATACAGGTGGAATTGATATTGGTGACGAGCCGTTCCTGGAACAAATCCGCCAGCAGGCTGAAATTGCCATCGACGAAGCTGATGTGATAATTTTTATGACGAATGGTCGTGAAGGTGTAACGGCTGCAGATGAAGAAGTAGCTAAGATACTCTATAAATCGAGAAAGCCAGTTGTCCTTGCAGTAAATAAAGTCGATAACCCAGAAATGAAAGATCAAATTTATGATTTCTATGCATTAGGTTTTGGGGATCCATTCCCGATCTCCGGGTCTCATGGACTTGGTCTTGGTGACCTTCTGGATGAAGCGGCCAAACATTTCCCTAATTTCAGCGGCCAGGATTATGCAGATGATGTCATTAAATTCAGTTTGATTGGAAGACCGAACGTAGGAAAATCATCTCTGGTCAATGCATTGTTAGGTGAAGAACGTGTCATTGTAAGTGATATAGAAGGTACGACACGCGACGCGATTGACTCTCCTTATAAATATAATGGCAAAGAATATGTCATTATTGATACAGCAGGGATGCGGAAAAAAGGTAAAGTGTATGAAAGTACGGAAAAATATAGCGTACTTCGTGCATTAAGGGCAATTGAGCGTTCAGACGTTGTTCTTGTGGTCCTGAACGCAGAAGAAGGTATTCGTGAGCAGGATAAAAAAATTGCCGGATATGCCCATGAAGCGGGTAGGGCTGTCATCATCGTTGTCAATAAGTGGGATGCCATCGAGAAAGATGAAAAAACGATGAAGGATTTTGAAGAAAAGATTCGTGCCCATTTCCTATTCTTGGATTATGCGCCAATCATTTATCTTTCTGCCTTAACGAAAAAACGGACACATACCTTAATACCGGTCATTGATCAAGCTAGTGAGAATCATGCTATCCGGGTTCAGACAAATGTCTTGAATGAAGTGGTCATGGATGCGGTTGCGATGAATCCGACACCGACTCATAATGGCAACCGTTTGAAAATTTATTATACGACTCAGGTAGCGATCAAGCCGCCAACTTTCGTTGTATTCGTTAACGATCCTGAGTTATTGCATTTCTCATATGAGAGATTTTTAGAAAATCGAATTAGGGATGCCTTTGGTTTTGAAGGAACACCAATACGAATTTTTGGACGCCAGAGAAAATAGTAAAGGTGGTTATATCATGGTGAAAGATAAAGAAAGTATCGCAGTGATTGGAGCTGGGAGCTGGGGAACTGCTTTAGCGCTCGTAATTGCCGATAACCAGCATGAAGTGAGATTGTGGGGACATAATCAGAAACAAATCAATGAAATAAATCAAAATCATACGAATGAAAAATACTTGCCTGGTATTGAATTGCCTTTGGGGATTAAAGGTTATTCTTCCCTTAAGGAAGCGCTGGCCGGGATTGAAATAATTATTTTGGCAGTTCCGACCAAAGCCTACAGGGAAGTGCTTGGTCAGATTGAAGAGGCTCATGATAAACCATTGACAATCGTTCATGTGAGTAAGGGAATTGAACCTGATTCACTGCTTCGTATATCGGAAATGATTGAAGAAGTCTCTTCGTCTGAATGGCTTAAGGATATAGTGGTTCTTTCAGGACCGAGCCATGCTGAAGAAGTAAGTCTCCGTCACCCGACAACAGTTGCCGTTTCTTCAAAGAATATGAAGGCTGCCGAAAGGGTTCAGGACATCTTTATCAATAATAATTTCCGTGTATATACAAATCCGGACATGGTTGGTGTTGAAATCGGAGGGGCATTGAAGAACATCATTGCTTTGGCTGCCGGCATTACGGATGGTTTAGGCTATGGGGATAATGCCAAGGCTGCATTAATGACACGGGGATTGGCAGAAATATCCCGTCTAGGGGTGGCCATGGGGGCTAACCCATTGACGTTTTCAGGTTTAGCTGGGATTGGCGACTTGATCGTCACATGTACAAGCGTTCATTCCCGTAATTGGAGAGCTGGGAATATGCTTGGTAAAGGGCAAAAGCTTGAAGAAGTTTTGGAAAACATGGGTATGGTCGTTGAAGGTGTCAGAACCACCAAAGCTGCCTATCAACTAGCCCAAAAGTACGAAGTGAACATGCCGATCACAGAAGCCTTGTACGATGTTTTATTCAATGCGGAAGAAGTGAAAAAGGCTGTTGACCTTTTGATGAATCGTTCAAAAACGAATGAGATGGAAGAACTTTATAACATATTGGATAGCAGGCAGCAGGATTAACCTCCAATTTGTTGGTTTTCATAAAAGAATTTCATTAAATTAGGCATTTGATGATGCGCCTTGCCGTGTATCAGCATACAATGCAACGAAAGTAAACTAGTAATTTGACCTCGGCACGGGGGATTTAGTCAAATGAGCAGAAGATATCCAGATATCTTCTGCTTTTTTTATGGTCAAAAAATCATCGGATTTCAATTAATTTATGATTATTTGAATAGATTATTCATTATTGCATAAATCATTCTACATATTTCCTTGTTTTTGGTTAAAAATCGACTATTTTTTTTGGTATGAAAATTGCGAAGTGTAATATGACCAAAAATTATTAGGGAGGCCAGAAAAGTTTGTTTACTTTTCTCGCTAAAAAAGGAAGGGGAATGATACATGCAAACAGGTAAACTGAAAAGGTCTTTAAATTTATGGCATATCGTATTGCTTGGTGTTGGATATATGACGCCGATGGTTGTTTTTGATACATTCGGCATAGTTTCCGAAAAAACGGGGGGGCATGTGCCAACCGCATATGTCATTGCTCTTTCAGCGATGTTGTTTACTGCAGCCAGTTATGGAAAAATGGTGAAAATCTATCCACAGGCAGGTTCATCCTATACTTACACACAAAAAACGATTAACCCACATTTAGGCTTCCTTGTCGGGTGGTCTTCTTTACTAGATTATTTATTTTTACCGATGGTGAACGGCATTTTAACAAAAATATACTTAACTGCTCTATTTCCGGAAGTATATCCATGGATATGGGTGGTGGCATTTGTCCTTTTAATGACATTCATTAACTTATTCAATGTTAATCTTGCAGCCAACTTTAATAGCTTCCTTGTTTTTTTTCAAATGTTGGTCATCGTTATTTTTGTGGCACTTGTGGTTAAAGGGGTCATGGGTGGAGAAGGCACTGGAGAGGTCTTGTCGATTCAGCCATTCATCGGGCCACATTTGGAAATGTCGACGCTCATATCTGGTGCTACAATCCTTTGTTTTTCATTCTTGGGGTTTGACGCAGTCACTACTTTATCGGAAGAAACATCGAATCCATCCAAAACGGTACCACGGGCCATCTTTTTGACTGCCCTTATCGGAGGGGGATTATTTGTGACGGCATCATTCTTTACACAGTTATTTTTCCCGGATATTTCCCGTTTTAGCGATCCTGAAGCAGCTTCTCCGGAAATTGCCCTTTTCGTTGGCGGGAAGTTATTTCAGGCTTTCTTTCTAGCAGGAACCTTATGCGGTACCCTTGCCTCCGGTCTTGCATCTCATGCTAGTGTTTCTAGGTTGCTATATGTCATGGGGCGTGACCAAATGATCCCGAAAAAACTATTTGGGTTTATCCACCCCAAATATAACACGCCATTTTTTAATGTCATATTTGTCGGGTCCATATCATTGGTTGCCTTATTCCTTGATTTGGTTACGGCCACTTCCCTCATAAACTTTGGGGCTTTAATCGCTTTTACCTTCGTGAATATTTGCGTAATCGTCCACGCAATAAGAAACAAAAGCTTCAGAACGATTAAAGGATTTCTTTCAACTATTCTTTCCCCGGTTTTAGGCGCGGCTTCGGTCTTCATCCTTTGGCTTAATCTCGAGATGAGTTCCTTGATTTTAGGGATTGTCTGGGCGGTAATTGGGATTGGCTATCTTCTGTATCGGACAAAATGGTTTACGGAATCCCCTCCGCTATTCCGTTTCGAAAAAGCACAGTGAATCTATTGTATTCATGAAACAAGGGTGGTTGTTATATGGCTGATGGGAAAATGAAGAGGGCGTTGCCTGTTGTTCTATGATCGTTCATGGCGTCAGCGACTTGTGTTAGTACTTATGAGCATGAATATGTCACTTGGTATGGTTCCGGGAGCCTGCTGGCTTGCTTTTATGGTGATGCTTTTCACAGCGTGCAGTTATGGAAAGATCCTTCCCTCGGCAGGTTTGGTATATGGGTATACGAAAAAAATCCATTAATCCATATTCCGGTTGTTTCCTTGCAGGTAAGTCGATACAGATGAATTTAATCATTCATTTGAATGGGTCAATTAATTGTTGTTCCGTATTTTCTTTATAGCATTACATCTGTACCCGATTATGCATCGGCGCTGAGTTTACTGATTATTTCGACGTCTTGTCAGGGGCATATTCATCGTTTCATCCATCTGTGATATTTCATACGGGACAAGGAGAAGTGACGGTATGGTGGAAGCCTCCCTATTTTTATAAAAAGCGCCCAGGGCGAGGACGGCCATCCTCGAATCATAACCAACAGGGGTATGCTAAAGGCTAAGAAAAAGTGAGCGGTCCTATATAAAATAAATCTAAGGTGCATTCCATATTTTTAAGTCAAAAGGGTCCGTTAAAGGACCCTTTTGTTGTGGAACGAATAAAGGTAAATGATCGAAATTGGGTAATGGTGCATGTTATTTTTTATCTTGCAATTCAGAATTGTGATAAAATATAGGTTAGGTTACAAAAGGAGAGTGAAAATGTGTTATCTATTCCGGATGATAAAATTAGACCATTCATAACTATAACAATTGATCAGCCTACATTTTCAGACCAAAAAATTCATGAGATACAGGAACCTTTCTTCTTTCTTATGAAAGAGAATCAAGTGTTTGCGTATATCCGCATGGATGACCTCCCGTTAAATGAAAAAATAACGACAGTCGATCTGCTTTTACAGTATGCTTTTTCGATTGATAATGTCTGTAAATTGCACCCTAACATTTCCTTGCCGCATCTGTTTCAAATTATAGGTGAACCTATCGTACTGATAAAAACGGATGATGGCCTGCTAACCGGTTATGTAAAAAGGGAAGATGTATTAGCTGAATTATTCAAGCAGGACAGCAAACAAAATTTAGACCTGCTAAATGTGATTTTAACCTCCATTCCTATGGGGATTTTTGTGGCTGATAAAGAAAAAAATATCGTGAACTTTAATGAATCAGGCTTGAAGATGATAAAAAAGCCTTCTGATCAAGTCATTAATGAACCTGCTGCGAACATCTTCAATAAGCAGCATATACATAGCGTGTTTGCCAGCAGGAGCAGTATTCTGAATCAGTTGGAGATTACTGATGTCATGAGTGTGCTTGTCGACTATAGCCCGATTCTGAACCATGAAAAAGAAGTCGAAGGCCTGATCATCATCGTTCAGGATTTACCAATGGTTGAAGAAATGGCCATGGAAATAGAATTGATAAAAAGCTCGAATAAAGACTTGAATGCCATTTTGGCGAATATCTATGATGAAATACTTGTAGTCAATCAAAAAGGAGAGCTGCTGCGCTATAGTGACAGCATCATCTCAGGATTCTGGGGGAAGGACTTAAAAGATTATATAGGGAAGAATCTCTTGCAATTAGAAGATGAAGGGATTTTTAATCCTTCGGTCACCCGGTTAGTCCTTGACCAAAAAAAGAAAGTATCGGTTGTCCAGGATACGAAAATGAATAAGAAAGTCCTATCCGTGGGCACCCCTGTGTTTAATGAAAAAGGCGATATAGATCGAATAGTCATTGCATCAAGGGATATAACGGAAACGACCCAATTGAAATCGGAATTAAATGAAATGAGGAAAGAACTGGACTCTTTCAAAAAACAAGATCAATTTTATAAAGAGTTGGTTTTTGCAAGTCCTAAAATGGAGCAGATAATCAGCCAAGTCAAGAAAATCGCTCATTTTTCATCTACTGTATTAATCAATGGGGAGTCGGGAGTAGGTAAAGAAGTGATAGCCGAGGCCATTCATAAAATGGGCAGGCGATCTAAACGGCCTTTCCTGAAGATAAATTGCGGGGCGATTCCGGAAAACCTCCTCGAAAGTGAATTGTTTGGCTATACGAAGGGTTCCTTTACAGGAGCAGATAAAAATGGGAAGGTAGGATACTTTCAACAGGCCAATAAAGGTGTTTTATTCCTTGATGAAGTGGGTGACATGCCCATACATCTGCAAGTCAAACTGCTGCGGGTCCTACAGGAACAGGAAGTGATTCCGATTGGCAGCACCACGCCCATTTCCATTGATGTTCAAATTGTTGCAGCCACGAATAAGAGTCTGGAAAAAATGGTCGAGATGGGCACGTTCAGAGAAGATTTATTCTATCGATTGAACGTCATCCCCATACATGTGCCCCCTTTAAGGGAGAGGCCGGAGGATATACCGCCGCTAGCCTTTCATTTCCTGCAAAAACTGAATGAAAGGTATCAGCGGAATTACCACTTTTCCCCCGATGCATTAAATATACTGGAAGTCTATACCTGGCCGGGGAACATTCGTGAGTTGCAGAACATGATTGAAAGATTGGTTGTTTCTGCAGATGAAGAGACGATCGATGCTGACTTCATTCAAAGGTTCATACCTGTGGGCAGTGACTTTAAACAATCGAAACCCATCATTACGAGAATTCTTCCACTGCAGGAAGCACAGGATCATGTCGAAGAACAATTGATCATGCTTGCCATGAAACAGTATAAAACCACGACCAAAGCGGCTAAAGCGCTCGGGATAAGTCAATCGTCAGTGAGCAGGAAGTATCAAAAAGTGTTAGCTGAACAGAATAAGAAAATCGAAAACAATGCATTTTGAATAAAAGCCGTTGCAAGTGATGCAAATCACTTGTCAACGGCTTTTATTTTTATTGACGGCATTAGGGGAGCTATTGATGATTTTCAAGATGATTATGC
>NZ_JBHVQU010000096.1:0-15522 GCF_042886655.1 Peribacillus sp. NPDC058002
TGAGACCCCACAGGCGTTTACGCCGAGGAGGCTCACCGCCCGCCCCGCGGAAAGCTAGAGCCCTTTATTCCATAAAATTGTACAACTGACTTTGTTTTTCGGGACACGAATGCATTATTTTTTCGTATCATTTTCACTGGCATGCATTTCTTGTTTAATTTCATTCATTCTGTTTTTTCCCCACTCATACATCATTTCAACGATTGGCAGTAAGGTCATTCCAAGGTCAGTCATGGAATATTCGACTTTGGGAGGGATCTCGGGATATACCTCCCGATGGACGACTCCGTCTTCCATAAGTTCACGTAATTGATTCGTTAAGATTTTATGGGATATTTTTGGGAAAAGCTTTTGAAGATCACTGAATCGGTGTGGGCCTTCTACACCTAAATGCCATAGAATGACGATTTTCCATTTACCGCTGAATATGGATAAAGTAAGTTCTTTTTCGCAATTATAATAGCCGTTTAAGATCTTTTCTTTGATTTCATCTCTTAATGTTTCTGACATGGACAATAACTCCTTTTTAATTTTACCAGTAACCTTTAGGTAACCTCCGCACATAAAAGTGCATTCTTAACATCGTCGATTACCAGCGTTACAATTTGAGTAGTCATCAGACAATTCAATTCAGGAGGCAATATATATGAGTAAAAAAGCATTACTAATTATACCACCAGAACGTTTTAATGAAGATGAATTATTTCAGCCGAAAGAAGTTTTGGAAAATGCAGGAGTGGCAGTAACGATAGCCAGTACGAAAACAGGTGAAATAAATGGGGACTATCAAGGCAAGGCGGTAGCTGAGGTGATCTTTTCTGATGTTTCGGCCAGTGATTATGATGCAGTTGCAGTAATTGGGGGATCAGGTACGAACGATCATCTATGGGGCAACCAAGAATTGCAAAGTTTTTTGAAACAAGCGCATGAGAAAAAAGTTCTTGTAACGGGAATTTGTGCAGGTTCTGTTACTGTAGCGAAAACGGGCTTACTTTCTGGCCGCAAAGCTGCTTGTTACCCAGTTGATGTTCAAATTGACGAATTGAAAGCCAATTCCGTTGAATATGCAAAACAGCATGTCGTTGCGCATGATGATATCATCACAGGTGATGGTCCGGATGGTGCAAAAGAATTCGGAGAAAGCTTAGCCGCAGCGTTACGCTAACTCTATTATAACCCTTATGAAACCCTTGGATTCTATTCAATCCAAGGGTTTTTTGATTTTTTCGTACATATCCAGTGACGGAAATTGTGGGTTTTTAGACAGATTAAAGCGAAAGGTTTATTTTTTAATAGCAATTATGTATTTAGACCTACTATTTTATTCTTTATTGGCAATTGACAAGGATTGGTTAGGTATATAGTATGTTTATGTGGAAAAATAAAGTAAGTGATCGTAAATAAGGAAGGGCCCATTTTGAGCATAGATTGAATCTTTGTTTTCACACAGGTAAGCAAGCGCATTTGCAGGTCAAATAAAAGGGGGAAATTATTAATGGGAAGTTCATCGGTTGATAAGAAAGAAAAAGTAAAGAGAAGGATATCGCTCCGGATAAAATGGTTATTATTTATATGTACATCCGTTTTTCTCGCTATAGTCGTATCCGTTTCGATAATGGGGGTGAAAGTGACCTCCATTTTTAAAGAAGATAGTATATCCATAAACAAAAGCTCGGCACAAAATGCAACGTCACAAATCAATTTAAGCATGGCCACATATGAAAAATCGCTAGAGCAGTTATCACAGCTGGTTTCGAATCAGATCAAGGATGGTGATTCAATCAAGGATATCCAAAAAACGATAGAGGCATTTCAAAAGAATAATGAAGATCTAATTTCCGTTTATTATATGGATGGAACGGATGGTTCCTTGTATGCCTCGCCCCAAATGGATTTCAATCAGGATGCAAGGGATACTAAGACTTATACGCAGCTGACAGAAAGACCAGAAACGAAATGGATGGATGTATATAAGGATAAAGTTTCAGGGATGATCATGACTTCCGTTGTCACGCCCGTTTTATCGGACGGAAAAATGGCAGGTGCCCTCGGTTATGATATCGACCTTACGACAATCGGGAAAATGAGGTCAACCATCGAAAAAGATTCTACTAGCAATCTGGTGATCTTGGATTCACAAGGTTTTATCGTGAGTTCATTCATGAAGGGGATGGACGGGAAGAATATGAATCCTGAAAAAAGCGGCATGGAAGAAGGGGTGGAAGATTTCATTGCGGATACTGACCGATTCAATTCAGAGTTCAAGTGGGTGGCCGACATGTATAATGGGGGCATCAAGGCGAATCAAGCCTTGACGTTGGATGGTGAAGATTATACAGGTGAATGGAGTACGGTCCCTGAAGTGAACTGGAAGGTGCTGGCGCTCACTCCAGACAGAATACTGCAATCAAAGCTGGATGACATTAATAGAATCATAGTGATTTCAGGTATTCTAGGTCTTTTACTAGGGATGGTATGTGCTCTTTATCTAGCAGGAAAGTTAACGAAAATCATGGCCGACTTCCAAAGAATCATAGAAAAGACGGCTAGCGGGGATTTAGTGACCGAATTTGCCGTTAAATCCAATGATGAGATCGGGGACTTAAGCAAAAGCTATAACTCGATGCTGGGGAAATTAAGAGGCTTGGTTGCCAAGGTAAACGGCAATGCGGAATCGGTGACAAATGCCAATGCAGGCTTAAGCCAAATAGCTGCTGAAAATAGTGCGGCCATTACAGATGTTTCACGTGCGATAGAAGAGATTGCAGCGGGTGCATCGAATCAATCTGAACAGGTGGAGCATGGTGCGAGCACGATCCAGGTACTTGGTGGAGAAATCGATGGGTTATCAAAAAAATCGAGGGAGACCCAATCTGTATTGGAGCTTGCGTCTGAAAATATAGAGTCAGGGAAACAACAGGTAAGTGGTTTGGAAACATCCTACCTTAAACTTGAAATGGCGTTCGCTGCAGTCACCAGCATGAGCTTAAGACTTGTGGAAAAATCAAAAACCATTTCCGATGTCACGAATGCCATTTCGAAAATATCGGAACAAACCAATTTGTTATCATTGAATGCATCGATAGAAGCTGCAAGGGCAGGTGAGTCCGGCAAAGGGTTTGCTGTTGTGGCGAATGAAGTACGGAGTTTGGCTGATGATTCAAAAGAAGCTACAAAAAACATTCAAGCCATCATTCAAAGCATTCTGTCAGATACAGAGGAACTGCTGAAAACGACCAATGAAACGAATCAAATCAGCAAGGATCAAAAAAATGCCGTAAACACGGTAAGTGAAGCCATGAAAGAGCTGGAGGATTCCATCGTGAGGATATCCAATTCGATTCGGGAAGAAACAAGATCCATTGAAAGCATCAATCAACAAAAAGAAATGGTAATTAAAGTGATAGAAGAAATCACAGCCGTATCTCAGCAAACGACGGCTTCATCAGAAGAAATTGCCTCTTCGATGGAAGAACAAGCCGCTGCATCAAATGAACTCGCTCAATATACACAGCAGCTTACCCAGTTAATAACTGATTTGGAGCACACGCTCGGGGAATTCCAGATAAAGAATTAGAGGAATGGAAAACATAAGCATTGCAAAAGGGGAGGCCGCTAAGTGGTCTCCCCTTTTTGGTTGTATTGCAATATCATTCTGCAGGGACTGAACACTGATTCGTTGTACGGGGCCCATTCTAAGTGCAAAATGACAATTTAGAAGGGCGGGTCAAGTATCCACGCTTTTTTTTCAAAGGGGAATAATATATAGGAATCGGACAAGTAGTAGGTTTTTGTTGTTGTCATGCCAATAACGACGATAGTGACATTGCTCCACCTAGTCATGCAGCCGCATCACTCATTACCATCTCCCCATATTATTAAAAATCCTTGAGCCTCCAAAGATGATGTAAAATATGGTGTCCATAAAGGGCGGAAAAACAGTGTACATGTCATAGTTTCATAGAAACGAGGGGAAGGCCATTTAAGCTTTCTCCTTATTTTCTTCTGCTAGATGATAGGTGA
This sequence comes from Peribacillus sp. NPDC058002, assembly GCF_042886655.1. NCBI lineage: Bacteria > Bacillati > Bacillota > Bacilli > Caryophanales > Bacillaceae > Peribacillus > Peribacillus sp. NPDC058002. The sequence goes on from NZ_JBHVQU010000096.1 coordinate 4,024, forward strand.
TACCAACGGATTCGGGTTCCTGATCCAAAATCCATCGCCTTCGTAATCAATTTCCGTTTGATCTGTAAAAGGGGAGTCCGATGGGTCGAGCAACATTTTTATATCATGTAAAACGAGTATTTCCTCGTGATCCTTTTTAGAGATTGCCAAGCTTAATGTATAGTTCATCTGGTTACAGCAAGGTCTGTTTATGCCAAACCTTAAATACGTTTCCCCTCCCAAACTATGCTGCATATCTTTAATTGCCTGTCGGGCCTTCTCTGTCATTCTTATCAAAATATTCACTCCTATATCGTTAGCCACTTCATAAATAAGGCAGGCCGTTATGCACGTCATGACCGGTATTCCTTCCTTTCATCTAACATTACCCATTCTGCATAAAAAAATAAAATCCTCTAGGAATTCTTCGATTTCTCACTTATCTCGGGTGGGGTGAAATTTTACAGTGCTGATTTATTCTTAAGGTATTTTATAGAATACGCCTGATGATTTTTTTTGCGAAAATAGGCTAAAAGTTTTACTTGTCTCGCCGATATTATCGTTGTGATAGGTATTAAGGCGTATCCGATTAGGTGAATTATAGGATAAAAGATTCATGTGATGGGATTTGCTTGAACATCGTAAATTAAAAAATATTTCAGGTATAAAGGAAGGGTTAAAATGTTTAATGGAAAAATAAGCTGTATGATACTTACATTGGTATTCATGGTTAGTTTCACTTTTTTACCTGGCTTAAAGGCCGAGGCGGCAGAACCTGTGCATACTGTAATCTCTGGCGAAACGGTAGAATCGATTGCCAGGACATATGATATATCGGCTGAGCAATTAATGAAAACGAATGGTTTACCGGATGAAAAGTTATTTGCGGGCCAAAAGTTGACAATCATTAAAACGGCGTATACTCCTTCCATCTATCAATGGTCGGAGAGAGGACAAAAAATTGCGAGATATGCGAAATCTTTTATAGGGTTTAAAAAGTCAGCTGGTGAGGAGACGCCTGAAAAAGGCTTTGATTCAAGCGGGTTGATTCATTGGGTTCTTTCCCAGCAAAATGTGCCGGTTGACCGTTTGACAGTGGATGGTTTTTATAAGCAAGGGATGGATACAGCCACTCCAAAAACCGGGGATATCATATTCTTTCTGGAAAAAGACACCTTAAAGGTCGTGACTGCGGGTATTTATGTCGGCAAAAACCAATTTGTCAATTCTGGATATGGCGCAGAAACGGTTCAGGTGAGATCCACTACAGAAGCTTACTTTGCCAAATACCAAGTGGCATACAAAACATACACGCCAAAAGGAGAGCATATCGTCCAAACGGGAGAAACGCTTAAAAGTATATCGGAGAATTACAGCATTTCCATGAAATCGATCAAAAGCCGTAACGCGTTAAGTACTGATGAGTTGATGCAAGGGCAGTATCTTCAACTATACAGCAACCCGTTATATCCGTTTTATGTAGACCAGGAGGCTGCATATGATAAAGCATATGATGTCATCAAGTATGCATACACTTTACGCGGATTCCCCTATGTTTTCGGGGGAGACGATCCAATGACCGGAATGGATTGCAGCGGCTTCATTTATTGGGTCATGAAGGAGCAGGGGCTTACAGTAAAACGGGGCTCCGCAGAGGATTACTTCTCATTGCTGCCCAAAATCGAAAATCCAAAGGCAGGGGATTTAGTGTTTTTCAGCAACACAGGAACAAGGCTAGGTGTGACCCATGTAGGCATATATCTAGGTGATGGCCGTTTTCTCCATACAACGGAAAACGCAGGCGTTCATATCTCCAACCTTTCGTCAGGTTATTTTGCACAGAAATTCGAAAGCTTCGGTCAAGTTGCAAGCCTGATGGACTAAGAAAGTCATTCAACCTGTTTATATTCAAGAGTCGCTTTTTCAATGGCAGTAACGAACCGTTTAAAAAGATCACATGGATTGACCCTGTTCTTACTGGTAAAGTCATTACCTTTGAAAAAGCTTTTTCTAAGCTTTGTGGAAAGTTCCAATTGCACGCCTGCACCCATCTTGGATGAGTTGGTGATGTTGTTTCCTTTCATGCCTGAAAGGTGCTGCGGTGCATGATCAGTTTGAAATCCAGCTTTGCTGAGGTATTGCTGAATGAGGTTCTTATAGGGTTCGTTCCTTCCGCCGATGTAAACCAGCGCATTATGTACGTCGTAGTGGCCATGGATCGAAAGGGTGGTCTGAGCGTTCGCTGCCATTGAAACGCCGAACGGTTCATTGAACAAGCAGGATGTTATATGGAGGACCTGGTTACCCCTTAGTTTAAGGCCTTCGAAAAGATAGGTGCTTGCATAAAGGCTCTCTCCAAGTGCGGCTGCAATCTCGCTGGTTCCAGGTTCGATGTTCCCGCCGTGTATGGCCAGAATTGCGATATCAGGATTCCTGTGATGAACGATGATGCGGTAATCGAGTTCTTCTTGTTCATTTTGCTGCAGTTCAATATAATCGGTATAGCTATTTCCATTCATGGTTATCCTCCGTATCTTGTAAGTAATTAATCTTTCATATCCGTTGAAGGCAAAAATAAAAAAAGCGGGGATGCCCCAGCTTTTTTTATTTTTCGATAGTCGTATATTGTTCTATTTTCTGTTGCTCTTCGGGTGTTAACGTTTCTGTCCGTTTAAATGTATTCATGGTCACAAGAAGGGCAGCTATTAGAAAAACGGGTATAACCCAGCTTGTTATTTTTTTTACGATATTCATATTCTAAGTCCCCTTATACATCGCTAAAATTCATATGATATTTAGAAAAGGAGGGACTGGATTGCCCTTTTATTGCTCGGCTTTCCAGCTTCCATTCCTTCTTTTATCTCCAGCTCCGGATACTTGTCCATTTTTCTCGTTTTTAACGAGTACTTGAACCCCGCCGTAATACATGGGGGAGATCTTCTGGATGACTTCATATCCGGAATCTTCCAAGTCTGTTGTTATTTCATTCGAAAGCCTGGATTCCGTATAAATCTTATTTCCATCGTAGACGAACCGATTACGGTCGATGATATCCTGAAATGAGCCTTCATTCTCTGTATATGAATAAAGGACCTGCATCAATACTTGAGGAATTCTATCGCCGCCTGGTGAGCCGATCCCGATCGATTCTTGCCCTGGTTTCTTGAGAATGGTAGGAGCGGTGAAAGTTCTTGACCGTTTATATGCCTCTTGAGCGTTCAAACCGGACCGGAAATTTTTCAATTGATCGTTAATGAAAAATCCATTCGTATAATCACCAGATCCGAAAAAGTTACTGAGCGTATTTGTGGCGGAAACGACAGTGCCATACTTGTCCATGATCACAAAATGTGTCGTACTTTCATGTTCTTCGGAACCATTCGATTCTTTATTTTTCCATTTTTCACTTTTGATCATATTTTTTAGATTGTCCAAGTGAATGGGGGAGAGCAATTTTTCCGCCTTAGAGTGACTTATTCCATCCCCAATATTGGCGGATCGGTCTTGATAAGCAGTATCTGTGATGCCCCCCAATACCTTCATATAATTTGATTTGCTAGGAGAATCACTGAGGTCCATCTCCTCGGCGAGCTTTAGCATTTCAAGAACGGTAATCCCGGAAAAGGGCGGAGGGGCGGTAAAAGCATCATAACCGGCAAATGTTCCATGGACCGGCTTACGTTCTTTCACCTCATAGCGCTTTAAATCCATCAAGTCGATATCTGTTTCTCTTTTAATATCCCGTGCGATTTCCCCTTTATAAAAACCATCAGGACCTTTCTTTTGAATCTGCTTCAATGTTTTAGCAAGTCTTTCTTGAACGAGGGTTTTGCCTGGTTCAATGGCATCGCCATCAGGATAAAAAAGTGAAGTCGCATCGGAAGATATCCTTGGCTGAGCTGCTTCTAAGCGTGATGATAACATTTCGTCGACTTCAAATCCGCCTTCAGCCAAATCTATCGCAGGCTGGAGAAGGTCTGCCATTGGTACGCTCCCATACTTATCACTTATAACCTGCATGCCGGCCACTAAGCCAGGAATCCCTGCATTGTGTCTTGAACTTGGGTCTTCCGGAGAGGATTCACGATAATCGATAAAATTGGGATCGCCGGATTTCGGTGCAATCAGCATACCGCCGCCGCCACCCACGCCAGATCCAAAAGGTTCAACTACACCTAATACATAGGATACCGCAATGGCGGCATCTGCCGCCGTTCCACCATTTTTCAATATATCCATCCCGACATCTATTGCGATTGGATTTGAAGAACTGACCCCATATGATTGTTCCGTTTTACTATCTATCGGATCATTCGTGTCAGAAATAGGGGGGGTCTTCGAACATCCAGCTAAATATATGAGCAGGCAAAGTGAAATGCATATTTTCCAAGTCGCACGGTTAATCATCGATTACTCCCCCTTCTAGTTGAGACTCCAAGTTGTTTCTCATTTCACATAATAGTATTCAATCGATCCTTACTGAATGGGCTGTATGTCCTGTTGTATAGGTTGTGCTGCCTTTTTCTCTTGTGCAGCTTTCTTTTCTTTCGCTTCTTTCGCTTCTTTTGCTGCCCTCGCAGCTTTTTCTTCTTGCTCACGTTGAGCCTTATGCTCGATTACCTTCTTGTGATCCAATGTAATCTCGATGTGATCCTCTTTTTTCGACCATTGGGTTTTTTCACTCGTTTCCTTCGTCAACTGACGGTAAACACGTGATTTGTCGATTGAAGAGGTAGCTGGCCTTGGTGTTGCTTCTTCAATTTGCAGTGGAACGACATCGACTGTAGCTTTTCCGTCTTCCGCTAAATGGTATTGAACCATGGCTGAATCTTTTGTGCGTGTCCAGCCTTGATCGAAAACGAAGTTTCCTAAGCTATAGAAAATGATTCCATCTTTATAAACATCAAACGATTGAAGCACATGGGGGTGATGGCCGATGATGACATCAGCTCCCGCATCGATTATCGCTTTAGCCAAGTCTGTTTGACGAGCGGTTGTAGATGTTGAATATTCTATTCCCCAGTGAACATTCACCACTACCAAGTCTGCGTTGCCTTGCTTGGCATCCTTTGCTTTTTCAATCATTTCAAATAATAAATCAGGGTTGGTGTTCAATATCCCGGCTTTATTACTTTTTGACACGGCATCCTTACCGTAAACATCTGTGAATCCAAGTGTTGCGACACGCACGCCATTAATATCCGTATAGTCGATGCTATTTTTAGCTTCGGTAGTGTTCGATCCAGCACCAACATAGTGCATATCCTCAGTTTTGAATTCATCAATCGTGTCAAGCAGTCCTCGTTCTTCATAGTCCATCATATGGTTATTGGCCAAATTCATCACAGTGAAGCCAGCATCTTTAACGGCCTTCACACCATTATTATTGGAGTTTAACCTGATGGCTGTGTCTGCTTCCTTGTAGTTGGATACCTCTTCTTTTAAAACGGGATGTTCATAATTCCCACTGACATAGTCTGAATCGGTAAAATAGGGCTTCATATAACGGAAGAGGTAATCATACCCGTGCTTTTCCGTTACTTCTTCAACATAACGTCCCATCATCACATCACCGACCATCGTCATCGTCAATGGTTGATCAGTTTTTGAAGCGGTTGTTTTCACTTCTTGAGCCCGTCCCACCCAAGTGGTAATGACTAAAGCGATTAGTAATATAGGTAGTATGATTCCAGTGTATTTAAGATTCTTTTTCTTCGTGCGTTTAATAAAGATAAGTGTTTTTTCTTTTGCATTTAAATTCCGTTTCATTTTTTGCACCTCAGAATAGGTAGTACACGTTCATTAAACCGAAAGTCAAGCCGGATAATAAAAGCGTGCTGCCAAGTGTCAATGGCATTCCTTGTCTTTGTATGGTATTCGCTATCAATCCGGGTACGATTATACCGATTCCCCGAAACTCGAATATTTCAAATGGCATGACGGGGTAGACTAAATCCAATAGGAGTTTCAAGCAAATCCCGGTCACCATCATGGCTGCGAATTTTCTTCTTCCATATAAAATCACCCATCTTGAAAGGCCGTGGGCGACGATCAAATAAGTTACTATACTAATGGACAAGATGACCAGCATGATTTCCCATTGGTCAAATACTAATGCCAAATAACCAGGCACGATAAGTCCTGCGGGTACGACACCCGTCTTTTCTGAAAATATAAGGCTAAGCGTTACTCCCAGTACTAGGGCTACATATAAATCCGATCCAAACATTAAGGTTCCTCCTACTTAACTTGCTTTTTGCTTTGTTTTAGATTTCATGAATGCTTCAATTAAAGGTTCCGCTGCACCGTGAATATTCCCGACACCGTAGACGATGCGATTCTTCATCAATGGGCGGAGGCGGGCAACGATTTCTTCAGTTGACCAGTTTTCTAAATCCCAATATTCTTTTGTATCCAATTGACCTTGCTCGAATGCCCGAGTGATCGGTGATGTGGTTTCACCAATGGAAATGACGATTTCAGATTTTATGTAAGGCAATACATCTCTAGCAAACTGCTCTGTACGGTCCACACGGTCGGGACGGCAATTCATGATGACGATAGGAGGTTCTGTGCTGTATCCGAACGTATTGACACGTTCCCAGATGTTCAGTGTCGATGACGCGTCATTTGCAGCAAAGCCATTGACAAAGAAAGTTGGCTGGATGGAATCCCCGAATTTGGTGATCCGCATGGCACCTGGATCGGGATGCGCATTCAACATTCCGCGAAAAGCTGTTTTTTCATCGATGCCCAAAGCTTCCGCAACGGCCAATGCCAGTGATGCATTATCAGGAAATACCATATAGTCGAATTCGCGTAGAAAATCTTCCGAAATTCTCGAATTGTCTGCAACGATTACTTTTGTGTTGCGTTCTTTGGCAATTTGCTTGAAAAAGTCCAAATATTCACTTTCGATGGTTATTAAGTGACCATTATAGGGAATGGTAGCAGTGAAAGCTTCAGCAACCTCATCCAAAGTCGGTCCCATTACATCCATATGATCTTCCAATACATTCACGATTACGCCAATGTTTGCTTGGATCATTTTGTTTTGGAAGATTAATTGATAGTCAGGCTGTACGGCCATGCACTCACAAACCAGTGCTTCCGTGCCTAAATCGGCAACTTCTTTAACTACACGCCGCTGTTCTCCTATGTTGGGTCCTTCTGGGCGACGTACAATCGGTTTTTCCTTATCGGTAAACCAATAGATCATTCTTGCTGATGTTCCGGTTGTTTTGCCTACTGTTTTGTACTTAGCTTCTTGGATCACACCTGTAATTAGACGCGTTACAGTCGATTTCCCTCGAATCCCATTCACATTCACACGCACTGGGATGGAGTCGAGACGCTTCTGATGGCGTTTTTGTTCGAAAATGCCATAGCCAAGCAAAAAGATCGCACAAATAAATATCGGTGCCATTTTTTAACCTCTCTTTTTTTCAAATATTTGAATTACTGAATACACACTACATGATTTTAAACTTAATAGGCAAGAGCTAATTATTTTATTGTAATATAGTTTTTTTCAAGTTTTTCAAATAAATGTATATTAGAGTGTAATAGTATCTAATGGGATGAATTGTTTTATGAGTACAAAGTTATGTCTGGAAATCGATGGAATACTAGTTGATTTACACTAAATTATGGAAAGTTTAATAAAGATACCATTTTGGTAATAATCAAAGTAGTTTTATGAGCATTTGAACCTGATTCCTAATGGCTATATTTGAATAATAATTGGTTATTAAAAGTGACGTTTATTACAGTTTGGTAATTGTTTATACCCATTGTTTGACATAAACGTAACAATATTTATGCATTTGTTATTCAATGTAAGATATTGCAACTAACGACTCAATTAGTTGAACTCTTTTGAATTTGATTAAAGATGAGTAAAAGAACACATCTCTTTTTTTTTGTATTTTCCGGTTTTTTCCTCAGAGAATACCCCGCAGACTATAATGGAACTTTTACCTTAAACATGAAATAAACTAAAGTTAACCCATTTTTTTAAAAAATACCTAGTTTCTTCTATAGATATAGTGTTTATAGAAGAATGAAATAGAAAAAAAGCTCAGAAGCATATCTGAGCTTTCGGCTTATATATTGTAAATGAATGGAATGGTCACGAATTTCCATTTTTCATGGAGATTTACCGTTTGTGGGTCTTGAGCTACAGCTTTTGGTAGCTGATTATGGAAGGAATCAGGTTAACTTGATTTCTTTCTGTCAGAAATCTCAAGGTTGGAGTCCTTTTTACCGCCATCAATCACATAAAGTCTAGGAGCTAATCTCCTTCTTTTTCCTTGATTGTCAGGATTCATCTTCATATAATTTTCATGTTCTTTGCGAAAGAATTCTTCGGTTTCCCGTTCCAGTGCTTTTCTTTCGTTAAAATCTGTTATGAATTTGAAAAAACGTTTCATATGAATTCCTCCTTGTGGGGTTAAAAGGTCTTAGTTTAATAGTAACATATAAAGTGTGTAATTTAACCTTTTTTTACAAATTTGGAGTAAAAAACGTGTTTTTGTGTGAAAAAAGTCGTGTACGGTTTGATTCGAGAGAAAGGTGCAATGGATCCTTACTGAGTATAAGTGCCCGTGCATGGTGTTGAAAGGGAATGTCGGGATGTGCAGTAGCGGTTATTGGAAAGTGATGGTTATTTAAGTTAAAATATTCCTTTAATCAATTATACACTAAATATTCTGAAAATAAAGGAAAATATTCACTTCCAGCCGCCGCTTTTGATAGATTTGCTTTTTAATGATTTATTATTGGTTATAGTTATTTATTCCCCGAATTTACGAAAATGAAACAATCTATATAATGGAAGGGAAAAGCAATTTCCCGCATTCATGTGCCGGGAAATTGCTAGTGTCATAATTGGAACTTCCCAACCTGTTCAGTCAGCAGTTCTGCCGAAGATGTAAGTTCACTGGCATGACTCGTGACTTCATCCATCGAAGAGCTGGATTGCTGAGCAGAGGCGGAGACTTGTTCGATTCCAGCTGCGGACTCTTCAGAAACCGCGGCGATATCTTCGATAGCCTGATTGATATTTTTGCTATTTGTGGAGATATAGTTCAATTCGTCTGTTATATGCTGTATTTTCATTTCCATATTCCCGACAGAGTGATTGATTGTTTCAAAGGTTTGGCCTGTGAGCGTGATCTGTTTCGTGCCTTCATCCACTTGTGCATAACCATCTTCCAGGGAGTGGACGACTGTTTTTGAATCCGTTTGAATGGCGGAGACAATATTGGTGATATCCCCAACGGAGTGTGTGACCTCTTCAGCGAGTTTCCGCACTTCATCGGCGACGACGGCAAAGCCCTTGCCATGTTCACCGGCACGAGCGGCTTCTATGGCAGCATTCAGTGCCAATAGATTGGTTTGATTGGATATATTCTTGATGACCTGTACAAGCTGCGAAATTTGCTGCGATTGGGAATCGAGCCCTTTCACTTGCTCTACGGCATTTTTTACAATCCCATCAATACATTGCATCTGTTGGATCGAACTGCGCATTAAAGTGGTGCCCTCCTTGGTCAAGAAAAGGATTTCGGTTGAACTTTTAGCAACATCCACTCCTTCTAGGCGGGCCAACTCGATTCTGCCGGTGAAATCATCCATCATGCGAACCACTTCAGCTGCCCGGTTGGCCTGTGACTCCGAACCTTCCGAAAGTTCATGCATGGTAGTCGCTATTTGTTTGCTGCCCTGCTGGACTTCATTTGCTGATTGAGTCAGATTCTCACTTTGGTTGGAAACGGATTCGGATACAACGAGCATTTTTTCGATCGTATCACGAAGGTTTTTCTGCATTTGGTTGGCGGATACCGTTAATTCGCCCATTTCATCATATGACTTTTGCTTCAGGGGCTCATGATTCAGCTTTCCGTCAGCCACCATTTTCATCCTGTCCCTGATTTTAAGGAGGGGGGTGGTAATGAGGTTGGCAGTCACAAGCGCCAGCAGAAGGCCGATAAGGACTGCCGCAATGGATATGATGATACTTGTCGTCTTTACCGATTTCCCGCTTGCGATGACGGTTTCACCTGAAGAGACAATCAATTCCTCGCGTTCCGAAGCAAGCTCCTTGAAACCCTCCATTACTTCATTGCTGATTGGCGCCACTTCATTTTTGAGTATCTCTTTCGCTCGTTCTTCATTTCCCTTTTCATATTGTGGAAATACCCGGTCTACAATCATCATCCTCCAATCCCGGCTTTTCTCGATCAATGCCTTCACTTTATCAGAATCGCTCAAAGCCAGGAGATCTTCCTGGATGACCTTGCTGTCTTCAGTATATTGTAAGAACCTTTCTTTATAACTCTCGTCACCATATAGAATATAGGCCCGGGCGAATGCGGTTCTTTGTGCTAGATTATATAGCAGCTTTTCATCTTGGATAAGAAGCGGAAGTTCCTTTTCGATGATATCCTGGGAATATACCAGTGACTTGTTGCTGCTGTAAATGTTGAATGCTCCTAAGATGACACATAAAGATATGATGAGTGAAAATGCCACCAATACCTTTCCTTTAATGCTTTTCAAATTAATGGACCCCTTTACCGATATTTTAATCACACTATTTTATCGGAAGGATAATGGGATATTTAAGCAATGAAAAGATAACCAAATTTTCCATCAGCTCTACTATTCACTAAATATAATCATCTTGATTTATGATCGTTTTCAAGTTACTATTGACTTGGAAAAATATAATATTCCGCGTTAAGGCGGAAGAGGTTCTAGCTACCCTCTCAAAAAAACTAAGGAGAAACAGTGCTCTATTCTTAGGGTGCTGTTTTTTTCCGTAAAAAGGAGTTTTATAGAAATGAAGAAGAAAGAAAAGGCAGTGGTTGTGTTTAGCGGAGGTCAGGACAGTACGACGTGCCTGTTCTGGGCATTGGAGAGATTTGAGGAAGTGGAAGCGGTGACGTTCGATTATAATCAGCGGCATAGCTTGGAAATCGAATGCGCTCAAAACATCGCCAAGGAATTGGGCGTGAACCATCATATCCTTGACATGTCGCTGCTGAACCAACTGGCACCGAATGCATTGACGAGAAGTGATATTGCAGTTGCGGACGGAGAAGAAGGGGAATTGCCGTCGACGTTCGTACCAGGGAGGAATTTGCTGTTCCTTTCGTTTGCCGGAGTGCTGGCGAGTCAGATTGGCGCTAAACATATTGTCACCGGTGTCTGTGAAACGGATTTCAGCGGATATCCTGACTGCCGCGATGTATTCATTAAATCGTTGAATGTGACCTTGAACTTGTCGATGGACCAGTCATTCGTGATTGATACGCCGCTAATGTGGCTTAATAAAGAAGAAACATGGGAGCTTGCGGATCAGCTTGGCGCCTTCGACTTTGTCCGCGAAAAGACCCTGACTTGCTATAACGGAATCATCTCCGACGGCTGTGGAGAATGTCCGGCATGTAATCTGCGGAAAAAAGGACTGGATGACTATGTAAGCAGACGCGGGGTGCTTTCATGATGTACGGT
>NZ_JBHVQU010000097.1:0-15344 GCF_042886655.1 Peribacillus sp. NPDC058002
CAATCAACCTTAAAACGTTTCGTTTTAAAAACAACAATCTTTACGAAAAGAGCCATTATTTAAGATTGGGCAAATGAATGGAAATACCAAACCTCATTGGGTCCATTCATAAAAACACTTACTTATTTATATATCTACCAAGGACGATTTTTTTGACTTAAAATACTGTGCACAATTTATGAATAAATTTCGTGACCTTTGAATTCATATTAATTGAACAATCCTGCCCCTTTAGTTGCATAAGGGTAATTGGTCTGTTCCGGTGTGTAACAAGCAACCGGTTTAATTGGAAAGTTATATTCATATAAAGCTAAGGAACATCCTTTAAGTTTATTTGTTTATACATATATATGCCTAGACAAGCATTAAAAAAAAGGCCCATACGGTTGTCAGGTTCACATAAAAAAATCAGGCACCCTTAATGGATGCCTTTAAATAGCCGAGCTATCTTGTATTTCATTTTCTTTATAGAAATCCTTTGGCAATATAACGGTAAAATCATGCGTTATTTTAAGATCTAGTTTAATGCTGCACTCAGGGATAAAAGCTAAAAAGCTAAAAATCTAAAAACACCCGAAAAATGGGTGCTATTTTAAACGATAAATTTTACTTGGTCTTCCTCGAGAAGAATAAGATTCCTCACCTATGATTTCTGCTAAATCTACTTCACATAAACTTACTACAATACGCCGTGCATTACTTTCATCCCAATAGAGATGCGTTGTTAAATCTTTTATTGTAAAATCGTTCAGTTTCAATCTGTTAACTAAAGCATATAATTTATTATAATTTTTCACACTTATTTTGGCTTTTTTTAGTTTTTCCATAAAATCCTTGTCATCTATCCGGTAAGAAAAACGCAATTCTTCCTCTTCACCCGCAGACTCGATCATTGTTCCGTCCTCTTGTACAATGACGATGCCCTTCTCTGACTTTTCTTTTGAAAGTTGGATCGCACGCTGAGCATTTATTTCTGCTGAGTGAAGTGTTTGACCATATCCAATTCCTACGGTTACAGTAGCATTGGATTCATTTGACAACAGAAAGACAGTATCTTTTAAATCTTTGATTTTGGATTCAATTGTCCCCCGTGTACTAAAGATAAAGTAACGGCCATTTCCCTTCTCGACTAATGATCCCTCCAATTGTTCGCAAAATCTAAGAAGAGTTTCTTTTAATTTTATCTCTAAAAATTGTAGATGGTACGAGCTTTTAGCTTTCTCAAATATTTTCTCAAAATGTTCAATTTCAATAATTTGAACACCAATTTGGGTGTCTCTAAAGTAAAAAGTTCTCGATTTTTCTGCAAGAATTCTTAATGATTGCCGAATTTCCATATCAGTTGTAGATATTCGATAGGTTGGTACTCCTGCTTCTTTTAAATTTAGATATACAGCCTCGAAGCAAGTTATTGCACCTTCCGTTTTTCCGGCTTTCCATAAATCAAGATGGAATGCGATTAATTCTTCCGTGCTTGAATTAATATTGAAGTTTTTTATGTACATTTCTTTTGGAGTAATATCAATTTGTTTTAACGCCTGTTCTAAATGGGTTGTAGTTATTTCATCGATACTTACTTTACTTAAAAATTCCTTTTGAAAATAGCCCATATGCAAAAGGCTTTTATAGATGCCTGATTCAGTATGATGAATATATAATAGGTTTTCCCCTATTCCCACAGTATTTTTTGCGACCATATATGAAATTTGGCCTGAAAAAAACCAGACATCCACATCTTTATTGAATTCCAAAACGATTTTTTCAGTTTCTCTAAAATCTTCATATGGGTAGGCTTTAAATTCCATGATCGACTCATATTCTTTACCTAAATTAATAATGCGCTCAACTGATGAATTAGGACCAACTACCCCAATTTTATACATATTTTTCTCCTTAGTTCAAAACTTAATTTCTTTAATCTTATCTTTAAAATGAAAGAAATTAAAGTTTAATCCTTCTTCTATTGGAAAAACATTTATTATGTTTTAAAAAAATATAAAGAGCTATTAGCATAGATCTTACTTATCTTCTATGCTAATAGCTCTTCAATTGGAAAAACCAGATTATTTTAATAAGTTCACCTTAATGCCTTTATTTAATATATTTTGATAATCAATAAAGTTATATAAGTCCCCTTCGATTAATGGATTTAAGCTCTTCAATTCGTCTAGAGTCAACTCTTCTATTGCTTTATTATGATCTTCACAATAAATGACAATAGAACCAACGATACTGTGGGCATCTCTAAACGCAACCCCTTTGCTAACTAAATAATCAGCGACTTCTGTTGCATTGAGAAAGCCATATTTTACAGCTTTTTTCATATTTTCAGTATTAACCTTCATGGTAGAAATCATATTAGACATGATTTCTAGACAAGACAAAACTGTATCCAATGCATCAAAAAATGGTTCTTTATCTTCCTGCATATCTTTATTATAAGCCAATGGTAACCCTTTCATCGTTGTTAAAAGTGAAGTAAGAGAACCATATACTCTTCCTGTTTTCCCTCTTATAAGCTCTGCTGCATCAGGATTTTTCTTTTGAGGCATAATGCTACTACCTGTAGAATATGCGTCATCAATACTAATAAATTTGAACTCTTGACTGCTCCATAAAATCAGTTCTTCACTTAATCTGCTTAAATGCATCATGATGATCGAAAAACTAGACATTAATTCTAAAAGGAAATCTCTATCACTAACACCATCGAGGAAATTGTTTATAGGTTTTGAAAATCCTAACTCCTCTGCTGTCATTTCCCGGTCTATAACATGAGTCGTCCCTGCCAATGCTCCACACCCCAGTGGACTTTCGTTCAAAATTTCAATTGCATTAAGAACTCTTTTTCGATCCCTATCCAGCATATTAAAGTAGGCCATTAAATGGTGCTTAAGAGTTACTACTTGAGCTCGCTGTAGATGGGTGTATCCGGGCATAATCACATTGTTTGCTTTTGCCTTTTCTTCAAGGTTATTTTGAAGTTCTTCAATATACTCGATCACTTCTAACGCCTTATTTTTAGCGTAAAGCCTGATATCTAAAGCAACTTGATCATTTCGACTTCTTGCTGTATGGAGTTTTTTTGCTGTTTCACCTATTCGTTCAGTTAATGTCGCTTCAATAAAACTATGAATATCTTCATAATCCCCTTCGATCACTAATGTTCCGCTCTCGATATCTTCCAATATAGAAAGAAGTGACTTAATAATACTTTCTCCTTCTTCCTTGGTAAGCAATTCACATTTCACAAGCATATTTACATGTGCAATACTCCCTTTAATATCTTCAGAATAAAGCCTCATATCAACATGAAGAGAACTATTAAAGTCCTCCATTAATTTATTTTCTTCTTTTCTAAAACGTCCGCCCCAAAGCTTCATAACCATTTCTCCTTTTGTAAAATGAAGTTGCATTTAATTGTTATCCATATCCATCAATTCTTGAACATTCCCCTTTTTCCGCATGTACCAGACTCCGTTATAAACAGCGAAATAGTAAAAAACGAATCCTATTATTGCCACGATGTAAGACATAAATGGCTCTGGAATAATACCCTTACCACCAAAATTTCCGATTGATGATATCCCAACGAGCATCAGAATATAAATGACGAGATAGATACCACCAATAATTTCCATCGATTTATATTTATTGATAAAATGAGTAATTAAGTATCCAACAATTCCAATTGCTAATCCCCAAATTGCAAGTTGAACCCTACTCCAATTTGTCCAATAAATAAGTAGAGTGGCAAAAACAAAGGCTAAAGGAGCAATAAAATTCATGCCTGGGATACCGTTGTCTTTTGTCAAACCAACCTTACGAAACACCATTACTGTGACACATGCTGAGGCGTATTTAAAAATACCAATTGCTCCAACGATTGCTACAATTGCGGTCCAACTCTTTAAAGGGAACAAGAAAAGTAACCCAATGAGGAAGTTGAGAGTGAGTGCACGTGTTGGGACTCCAAATCTTTTATTAATAGTTCCGAAATAAGAAGGGAGGAATCCACTTTTCGCCATTCCAAAAACATGTCTTGAAGTTCCAGCCGTATAAGCAAGCGCCGATCCAGTTGGGGAAATCATTGCGTCCGCTGTAATGGTCCAAGACAGCCAAACCATATTCGCCATAAGTGCTAAATTCGCAAATGGAGAGTCAAATTTAATTCCGCTCCAACCATTAGCTAGCATTTCGGGCGGTACGGCCCCTATAAAAACGATTTGAAGTAAAACATATAAAATTGCTGAGACTGACAGAGATGTAATAAGAGCAAGCGGAATATTCCTTCTTGGGTTTACTACCTCGCCACTCATCATTACCACATTCCCGAATCCTGTATAGGCAAAAAATATACCACTAGTTAAGATTGCGCTTAATCCTGCGCCATATCCATTAGGGGCAAACCCATGACTTGTATAATTCTCTTCATGAAACCCTGTCATAAAAAAAGCAATGATGGTTAGGACAGGTACTATGAATTTAATCGTTGTAATAATGGTATTCGTGACAGCAAATAATTTCACTCCGAAATAGTTCACCACAACAAAGAACACCATTAAAACAGTCGATGCTAGAATTCCTGTTGTCGTTAGTTGCTCCTTAGATATATCATATAGGCCTGGCCAGAACTCATTAGCGTATTGAATAACTCCCGATGATTCAACGGGTGCAGTGGCACAGTAGCCAAGCCAAATCGAATAACTAGTCACTGTAGCAAGCAATTTTCCATGGGAATAAAGGGGATAACGACCTAAACCACCTGTTTCTGGCCTTACCCTTGCTAATTCAGCATAAACAAGAGCTATTAGAGTAATGACGAATGCAGCAATAATCCAAGACATAATAGCAGCTGGCCCAGCCATTTTTGCCGTATTCCATGGTCCAAAAAGCCAACTTGATCCAATAATTCCTCCAAGAGATAATGCAGTAAGTGACCAAAAGCCCATTTTCTTCTTCAAATATCGTTCTTGATTCATGAAATTCCCTCTCTCTTAATGGGGTATATTATTATTTGCAAACATGGATAGCTTAGTACTGTACCTAGAATAATTAACTCCTTTCAAATTTTTAAGGCAATACATCGGGAAGCTAACTTTACCTAATGGATGGAACAAAATCCAATCTAACAACTAGGACTTAGCTTAGCCAAAAAGGATTAGCTCAATTGCATATTTATTTTAAGGTTAAAAAAACGTAATTACCTTAAATTGATTTTATTTGAATCGTTTGCATTTTGCAATATTATTTTTTGAAAATTCACAACAAAACACTAAAGGATTTTTGTCACTGAGCAAATCATGATTCACCGCTTCATGCGGGCCCATTTGCATAAGAAAACAATGCATCCCAAACGAAAAAGTGCTTATGTTTTTTACAAACGAGCCCAAAAATTTCAATCTGGAGGAGTTATGGAATTTTAACTTGATGGTTATGTTGCAATACTCCATTAAGGGTACTTTTTTACATTCAAAAGGCCGCCAATTGGCGGCCTTCTTATCCAGAATACATTGATTTTTTTACTCCCTGCCCCGTTAATTCCATAGGAAAAGAGCTGCCGAAGCAACTCCCTTATTGAAGTAAGGACCATTTATTTGAAGGTTCAAAAAGCTCTTTGTTTTGTATTGTTCGGGTCGATTGTCTTAATTTTTTTAATGAAATAATAATGTTTGTAGAGGGCGAGTGCTATCAATAAGATTTTCACTAACAGGATGTCCACATAAAATACAGAAATTACGATGAAGAAATCGGCAATTACATTGATTCTGATTTTCTCTTTTCGAGTCATACCTTTTTTTTGCAGGAATGCTTCAACGTATTTTTTATATAATGAAGTGCTTTTGAACCAGTTTTCAATCTTCTTGGAACTTTTAGCAAAGCAAAAAGCAGCGAATAAGTAAAATGGACCGCCCGGCAGAACTGGTAACACAGTCCCTGCAATACCTATCAAAAGAGATATGGACCCAAGAAGAAAAAATAGGAAACTCTTTATTTTTTTAATTGTAATCACCTTTTTATTTATATTCTATCCCCTTATAACATAAAGAGGAAGTCTAATTGATTCAACGTCATTGATTAGTATCTTCCCTTTTTCTTTTCGAACTAACCTGCCCTCTTATCCATCCATTCATTCATACAGCATGGTTACGACACCAGCATATTCTGACAAATTTTCTTTGGAAATATCCAATGTCTCAGCTTCGGTTGTTCGCTGTCCGGAAATCTGAAGAAACTTATCTACCTTTGAAAACATCAGGCCAACGACTGACAATGCCTTTGTTCTATAGTGCATGGGAATTGTAATGGTAGATTTCAATTGACGCATCACTTGAGCAGCTTCTATTGCACTAATCGTGAATGTACCTCCTACAGGAATGATGAGAATGTCCACTTTTCCAATTTCATTTATTTGTTCTTCTGATAATATATGCCCTAAATCTCCACAGTGACAGATAGTTAGCCCGTCCATTTTGAAACGATATAAAATATTGGGGCCTCTCTTCTCGCCATTTACCTTGTCGTGAAATGTCTTAAATCCACTAATCCTTACATCTTCGCGGATGTATTCCTTCGGCTCATTAACAAGCAAGTATTCACCTGTTGCAGCTTCAATCTTATTGTGATCGAAATGATTATGTGTAACGGCAACTATATCTGGTTCAACACTCGGCATACGATAACGAATGAAACGATGATATGGATCAATAAGAATTTTGGTTCCACTGTCGGATGTTAGTAAAAAGGCAGAATGTCCAAACCATTTTATTTTCATGCTAAAATTCTCCTCACTATGCAATTGATTCAAAAGTATTAAAATCAAGCAACTTTTAAGGAAGCCCGGACCTACAGTTCAATATTTATCCATTTATTATAATTCCATTATTCATGAAATAGTCCTTCTTAACCTGATCTGCCCCTTTAGTTCCATAAGAAAAGCGATCCTCATCAAAGAATCGCGCCCAATCGTGAAAGAAAAATTTTCTATTAAAACGCAGGGGGAGTAACTGAAAATAATACAGCTGCATTCTGACTAAAATTGTTTTCCCATTTATGTTTGAAATTTGCTGGTATTTTCACACTATCACCAGCTTCCAATATATATTCTTCTTCACCTAAGTACAGCTTGATTTTCCCTTCCAAAATATAGGCCACTTCCTCTCCCCTATGTTCTATAGGGCTTTCTGACGAGGAGATATTTGGAGGAACTTTCATAATCGCTGTTGCTAGATTACCCGTAAAATCAGGTGACAATAACTCATAAGACAAATGATCAATGATCATTTTCTTACGTTTACTGGACCTAACGATTAAATCCTCTGTAATCGTTTCTTCAAGAAAAAAACTAAATGTTGGAACATTCAAGGTTTTAGCTAAGACCTTTAGGGTTTGAATGGAAGGATTCGCCAGCCCCCGTTCAATCTGGCTTAACATTGAAGGTGTAATTTCAGCTAATTTCGCTAACTCTCTGCTACTCAATCCTTTAGCTTTTCTATATTTTTCAACTTTCTTGCCAATATCTATATTTTCCATAACTGAATCTCCTTAACGACATATTAAATCACACTTAAATAAAATTAATATAAATTAACATCGAGGTGATTGTGTGTTAAACTGTATTAAATTTTATTCAATTATAGTTTACAACGTGACCTGTTACAAGAAAATGAGGAGGATCAAACAAATGAAAGAGATTGAAAGCAAAGAATTACAATCATGGAAAGACAAATATCCTTTATTAAAGAAGCTCATATCGATGGATGAAGTATTTTGGCTCAACCCAAATGTCGAAAAATTTCAAACAGGAATTAAAAAATCCCCCCTTACTCAAGAAGATGTAAGAGATGCAGAGGAAAGGTTGAAACGTTTTGCTCCATATATCGCCAAGGTTTTCCCTGAGACAAAAGGAACGAACGGAATCATAGAATCTCCTTTAGTGAGAATTCCTGCCATGAAGCAGTCTTTGGAACAGGATTATCAACAACCTATATTAGGAGAATTATTACTAAAATGTGATAGTCACCTTCCTATATCAGGATCCATTAAAGCAAGAGGCGGGATCTATGAAATTCTCAAACATGCGGAAGAATTAGCCTTCCAACATCAATTGTTAACACTGGAAGATGATTATTCGATTTTGGATAGTGATAGGTTCCGAACCCTTTTCTCAAAGTATTCAATCGCAGTAGGCTCGACTGGAAATTTAGGACTTAGTATTGGCATCATCAGTGCAAAGTTAGGTTTTAATGTTTCCGTTCATATGTCAGCTGATGCAAAGCAGTGGAAAAAAGATTTGCTTAGAAGCAAAAATGTCAATGTCATTGAATATGAAGCTGATTATAGTAAAGCTGTAGAGGAAGGCCGTATCCAAGCGGATAGTGACCCAACATGTTATTTTGTGGATGATGAAAATTCCCACGACCTATTTTTAGGATATGCAGTGGCTGCATCCCGTTTGCAAAAGCAATTGGAAGAGTTAGAGATAATTGTAGATGAAAATCATCCTTTGTTTGTTTACCTTCCATGCGGAGTGGGCGGTGGTCCTGGAGGCGTAGCTTTTGGTTTGAAATTATTGTATCAAGACCATATTCATTGTTTCTTTGCAGAACCTACCCACTCGCCATGCATGCTACTCGGTTTAATGACTGGACTACATGATAAAGTTTCAGTACAAGATGTTGGCATCGATAATGTGACAGACGCGGATGGACTTGCTGTTGGAAAGCCATCCGGGTTTGTCGGTAAAACGATGGAACCCTTTTTAAGCGGCGATTATACGGTCAGTGATGAACAGTTGTATAAGTTGCTAAAAGAACTGGTCGATACAGAGGGGATCCATTTAGAACCTTCCGCACTAGCAGGCATGATAGGACCAAGTAAATTATGTAAAGAGGGCATCGATTATTTACAGAAGCATCATTTAACGGAAAAGATGAGCAATGGTACACATATTATTTGGGGGACTGGCGGAAGCATGGTTCCTGAAGAAATGATGAAGCAATATTATCAAAAAGGGTTGAAAGCAGCGTTAGGGAAACAGAAGTAATGTACGTGGCCATCAAACAAAAAAGACTGTAGGCAAAAGGATTCTATCTAACTGTTAAAACAAAGTTGATTGGAACGGAAGGTTCGGGACTCCTGCGGGAAAAGCGCGTGCCCTATGTTCCAATCAACGTTCGAATTTTCAAAAACTGTACTGTAGACCGCAGGAATGCTAGCTTGCCCCTTTAACTCCATAAGAAAAAGAGTTGCTAAAGCAACTCCCTTATTCAAGTGTTGGTTCACCGATCGAAAATTGAATTAAAGTGTGACAATGATCGGACCATTTTTAGTAAGGATAATCGTATGTTCCAATTGAGCTACATAGCTTTTTTCCGTAGCATAGGTCCAACCGTCTTCTTTTTGGAATACTTCTTCTTCAAAGGTTGAGATAAATGGTTCGAATGCGATAACCATCCCTTCCTTTAATAGTTCATTATCCCATGGATCATTATAATTACAAATATGGTCAGGCGCTTCGTGTATTCCACGTCCAACACCATGTCCTGTAAGGTTTTTGATAACGGTGAATCCATGCTGTCTCGCTGTTTCGAATACCGCTTTTCCGATTCTGCTTTTTTTGGCACCGGGTTTCGCTTTCTTAAGACCTGCTTCAAATGCCTTTTTGGCAACGTCGCATAATTTCGTTAATACTTCTTCTCCTTCCCCTACTACAAATGAGATTCCTGTATCTGCGAAATAACCGTTTTTTGAAGCAGATACATCTATATTCACTAGATCGCCTTCATGGATAACCCGATGACCTGGAATACCATGTGCCACTTCTTCATTAGTACTAATGCAAGTATAGCCAGGAAAATCATATTCACCTTTCGGAGCTGAAACTGCACCCGCTTTTTCCAAAAGTTCTCCGGCTACATCATCTAGTTCCTTGGTCGTAATCCCTGGAATTGTTCTTCGTACCAATTCATCTCTAATCGAGGCAACAATTTTGCCAATTTCCTTCAAACCGTTAAAATCTTCTTCTGTTTTAGCAATCATTTATTCCTACCTCATTATCTTTTATAGTCTAAAATCCATAAGCTAAATAAGTATTAATTGTACCTTTATTTTCCCGAAAAACAAAAGCGATGTAAATGATTCGCTACAATACCTTTTTTTGCAAGGTTACCATTAGTTTACCATAACTAATTCCAAGACGTTCTATTATTGAAAATTCCTTTACTAAAGCCCAATTGTTGAACAAAGGTCAAACAGTCCCCTTTAGCTCCATAAAAAAAAGCTGTCTTGAGGACAGCTCTGAACAA
Organism: Peribacillus sp. NPDC058002; assembly: GCF_042886655.1. Classification (NCBI taxonomy): domain Bacteria; kingdom Bacillati; phylum Bacillota; class Bacilli; order Caryophanales; family Bacillaceae; genus Peribacillus; species Peribacillus sp. NPDC058002. The sequence continues at coordinate 10,308 of NZ_JBHVQU010000097.1, forward strand.
TAACTATTGCAATAAAATAATGATCCTTACGGTATGACACTGCCTCCATCGTCTATTCGATAAAATCCTGTCATTTCCGTTGCACGAACACCATCTTGTCTCCGGGTTTAGCTGATTCAATAAACGGGAGTGTTGTGACGGTGTTTGATGTGCTGATTATTATCATTTAAAAAACCAATTGAACCAACATCATGTAGACAATCGTTCCCCCCGCTATGGAAAGGAGCATCATTTTCTTCCAAATGTGAAGCAGGGCAACTACCGCTATCGCCATAAATTCAGGGAGGCCATGACTTCCGGATTGTAAGCTCACATCCTTTAAACAATAAATGACCAAAAGCCCAATTACCGCGGATGGCAGTATTTTACCGAGATACTGTACATACTTCGGGGTGGGTTTACCCGATGGAAAAACGATGAATGGAAGAAACCTTGTAAGCATCGTGCCTAGAACAACCATTGCTATTGTAATGATTTGCTGTGTTAAATCCATTGTCATACGGCCTTGACCTCAACTTTCTCTAATGGCTTTCTAAGTAGGGTGAGTACCCCCAAAATTGAAAACATGGCAGGGATGATGAAATTGCTTCCGCCAAAAATAATAAGACAGACCGCTGACAGTCCAAGCCCTGCGAGAGCACTATGATGGTTTTTCTCTTTCATCCACTGTTCAATGAAAATGACTACAAAGAGGGCCGTCATAACAAAATCGAGTCCTTCTGTGTTGAACTTGACAAGGGATCCAAAAATGCCGCCAATCGTCGCTCCCATCACCCAGTAGGAATGATTGAGCAGTGTCACGAAGAACATGAACAAGCCCTTGTCTACATCCTTCGGAACATCAACGGTACAATTGATGGAAAAAGACTCATCGCAAAGCCCAAAAATCAGATACAGCTTTTTCTTCCCGGTCCCCCTGTACTTATCCAGCATGGAAATGCCATAAAACAAATGCCGTGCATTCACCATTAATGTTAGGAAAAGGGCGTTAATCGGATTGAATGCGACAAGCAATAAATTGGCTGCAACAAACTCCATTGATCCTGCAAATATTGTCAGACTCATCAATATCGGGTAAATCGCACTGAAACCTAATGAATTCATAAAGATCCCATAAGCGATGCCTAAAAATAAAAAGCCTGCAAAAATGGGCATTGTGTACGGAAAAGCTGCACGAAATGCAGGTAGCATTTGAGTTCTTTTTTTCATATAAATCACATCCTGATGGCTAAATTTATTTAAACGTAACATACAAAATCCGTACAAAAAACAAGTTAATTGTATGGATTACAATTAAAATAAAATACCCCCATTTCATTAAAATGGGGGTATTGATAGATATCCTTATATATCTCATCCCGTTTCATGATTAGAATTCCATACAAAAAATGATATGATTGTATGGAATAAGATCGTAGAGGTGAAGCATGCCAGTAAATTCATTTGACAATTATCCAATGTCCTGGAAACCTGATAAGAAAGCATTAAAGCGTCCTTTTTATAAATCCCTTGCATCATTACTTGAACAAGATATAACAAATGGTTTTTTAGCACCTGGAACGAAGTTGCCTCCGCAACGAGAATTGGCAGATTTTCTTGATTTAAACTTCACCACGATTACCCGTTCCTACAAAATATGCGAGGTAAAGGGATTAATATATGCGGTTACGGGAAGCGGAACCTTTGTGGCTCCCAATGCCACTCGTTCCATAACCATTTCCGTGGATAAAACGGCAAACAGCATTGATCTTGGTTTCGTGGCTTCTTTTGAGCAAACCAATGATATTGTATCAGAAACTATTCAAAAAACCGTGAACAAAAGTTATTTGGAGCAGCTGCTGAATTACAACGACCCGACTGGTATTCCACATCAAAAAACAGCAGCCCTAAACTGGATGGAATCTTTCGGCATTCACGCGGATCAAGAGCATATGGCCATCGTTTCCGGTGCCCAAAATGCATTGGCAGTTGCCTTGGCTGCCTTGTTTGAGCCAGGCAATAGAATTGCAACCGACTTATACACCTATTCGAACTTCATCGAGTTGGCAAAGATGTTCCATATTAAGTTGGTTCCCATTCCCGGTGACCAGTTTGGCATGCTGCCAGACGAACTTGAAAAGCAGTGTTGTCAAATAAATATTAACGGCATTTTTCTGATGCCCTCTTGCAACAATCCAACCACAATCATGATGTCGGATATTCGAAAGCAAGAAATAGCGGCGGTCATTCGCAAGCATCGTTTAATTTTGATTGAGGATGATATCCATGCATTTCTGACGGCAGGGATTATCCCCGATTACCGGCAGCCGATGTACCACTTGCTTCCAGAACAGTGCGTTTATATTTGCGGCACCTCTAAGTCAATATGTTCTGGGCTAAGGGTTGCCTATATGGTCTATGGGGATGCTTTGCGCGATAAAATTTCCCAGGCCATTTTCAACATAAATGTAAAGACCTCATCCTTTGATGCAGAGGTTATCACAGAGCTTATCCTATCAGGAAAGGCTCATGAAATTGTTTCTCAAAAGAAACAGCTTGCCAAGACTGCAAATGATATTTATTCAGAATATTTTCCTTTAAGAAAGGATGTTGGACATCCTCTCAGTCTATATCGCTGGCTTCCCATTCAAGGACATAACGATGCGTTACAGCTGGAAACAGATCTGAAAAAGCGCGGCATTCGAGTTTTTCATTCCAATCGTTTCCAAAGCGGGCAGACCACACCTGATATGCATTTGCGTATTGCACTATCTTCTACCAACTCATTTGATGAGTTAAGAATAGGATTAGACATATTAAAACAGTATCTCAACTGAAAAAAATCGGAAAATCGAGTTTTTTTAAAAAGGCTCATTTCGTAAAGATTGTTGTTTTTAAAACGAAACGATTTAAGGTTGATTGGAGCGGAAGTGCGAGACTCCTGCGGGAGCAGCGGGACAGGTGAGACCCCACAGCCGTTCACGCCTAGGAGGCTCACCGCCCGCGGAAAACTAGTGCCTGAAGTGGAAATCAAATTTTTTAACCCTATAAAGTGAATGTCCCACCATGATAACAATAGTAACTTTCAGCTTTAAGATCTTTAATCTTACTTAAAGACTGTTCTGCTTCCTCGACATTTAAACAGAATTGTCGATTGGCGATGCCCAATTCATGATTCTCTTTAACAGCTGCATCACCTGATATTACGCTTTTTATACTTGGAAAATATAATGAAATATGCCCTGAAGTATGCCCTGGTGTTGCTACTACCCTGCATACGTTATCTAAAATCAAATCTCCATCATGTACCTTTTCATCAATTGAAACATGCTTCAATTTCTTTAATTGTTGTATAAACCATTTACCGAATTCGATTTCTTGATTTGGCATATTTTCCAGCATTCCTTCGGCTTGGACCAATCTCTCTGACTTCATTTCACCACTAATAAATTTCGATTCAACTTCACTGGCTATAATGTTAATAGAAGGATACTTTTCCTTGAAATCAAATAAGGAACCTATATGATCAATATCATAATGAGTAATGATTATATTCTTTAAATTCTTCATTTCATAACCATTTTTTATAATTTCATATTCAATTAAAGGTAAAAAATCAGGATAACCTGTATCGACCAAGGTCAGTTCATTCTTCCATATAATCAAACTAGGATTAATGTAATTTTTTTGCCCATTAAATTCAAATTCAATTGGCAGTTCTATTATCTTCATTTTTCCTCCTCCAGCCTCCCGTTTGTGATAACCGAATATTCTTTCTATTCTTCAACTACTCATTTTAACAGAATCTACCTTTCCCTGTCCGCAACGACCTAGTTATTGAAGAAAAGCAACTGTCAGTTCAAAAAGAACCCCTGTAACATATTTAAAGGGATACTAGTTAGGCAGTATCCCTTTTTAAGTAAGGCTGGTTTCATGAAATATATGTCTGGCCATTTTTGTAAGTGAATGCATGGATTCCTTCTTTTTTCAATAAAACCGGCAAATACTGCGCTACCATCTCGGCAATTCCGAGATTAAGCGGATGAAGTATCCAATCAATGGATTTCCAATCAAGAATGCCTTCCCGCGTTTTTTTCGGTGTTTCATATAGTAAATCTGTATCCGCAATATACAAATATACATATATTCCATCCAATTCACCTTCTGGAGTTTCCCAGGTTACGGTTCCTTTAGAAAAAAAGGTCCCTACGTCTATGCCCGTTTCCTCATATACCTCACGCAGTGCACCTATATCAGGTGTTTCACTTTTCTCGATTTTGCCCCCCACCCCGTTCCAAACACCCATAATAGGAGCTTTCTCCCGGTTAAGCATGAGCAGTTCATTATTCTTCTTTACAAAACAGACCGTATACTTAAACATTATTCAAAGTGACCCCTTTATCGTTAATTAATGCACTTCATGGCTAGGCTGGTTAATAAGAGTGAAGCTAAAAAATACTTAACCCCTTTTTATAGGAAAGATCTTTACCTAAAAACATTGGCTTTTTTCACTTCTGCTGCCTCCAAAGTATTAACACACTCTCAAATTTTAACAATGAATATGGAATCCGTAAACGCTCTCCGCTAATGTATGAATGCACTCCCCATTAGTTCCAATACTTCTATTTTTAGCGCATTTATTCGTGAATTTGAGCGATATTACCTGAATTCACGCTATTTACTCGTGAGTTTGCGCTGTTTTCGTGAATTCACGCTGTTTACTCGTGAATTCGCATTTTACTCGTGAGTTTACGCTGTTTACTCGTGAATTTACGCATTTTACTCGTGAGTTTGCGCTGTTTACTCGTGAATTTACGCATTTTACTCGTGAGTTTGCATTTTACTCGTGAGTTTACGCTGTTTACTCGTGAGTTTGCGCTGTTTACTCGTGAATTTACGCATTTTACTCGTGAATTTACGCATTTTACTCGTGAATTCAAGCTGTTTACTCGTGAGTTTGCGCTATTTTCGTGAATTCACGCTGTTTACTCGTGAATTCGCACTGTTTACTCGTGAATTTACGCATTTTACTCGTGAGTTTGCATTTTACTCGTGAGT
>NZ_JBHVQU010000098.1:0-15443 GCF_042886655.1 Peribacillus sp. NPDC058002
GGAATACTAATGCGCACAATGGGACTTGATTTAGGTTCAAAAACCATAGGCGTTGCCCTGAGTGACGCGATGGGTTGGACTGCACAAGGATTGGAAACGATCAAAATTAACGAAGCTGGAAATGACTTCGGCTTTAAACGCCTCAATGAAATTATAAAAGAGCATGATGTTTCTAAAATTGTCCTCGGTTTACCTAAAAACATGAATGGGACTGTTGGACCGCGAGGCGAAATCAGCCAAGATTTCGCTAAACGATTAGAAAACAAATTCAAGCTGCCGGTGTTTCTCTGGGATGAACGGTTGACAACTATGGCGGCTGAACGTGTCCTTCTTGAGGCGGACGTGAGCCGAAGCAAACGCAAGAAAGTCATTGATAAAATGGCTGCTGTCATGATTCTGCAAGGATTCTTGGACAGACAAACAAATTCAATATGAGGTGAATACTAATGGAACACGGCGAAAACAACATTACAGTAGTAGATGAAAACGGAAACGAGCAGCTTTGCGAAATCCTTTTCACATTCGATTCAGATAAATTCAACAAATCTTATGTACTTTACTATCCGATGTCTGCAGAAGATGACGAGGAAGAAATTGAAATCCACGCTTCATCATTCGTACCAAGCGAAGATAATAAAGATGGTGAACTTACACCGATCGAAACAGAAGAAGAATGGGATCTTGTTGAAGAAATGTTAAATACATTCCTTGACCAAGAAGAAGCAGAAGAAGAATAAGATTAGAAAAAAACCGGCCCTAAAGGTCGGTTTTTTTTGACAAAAGGACAAGGTGATTGGAACGTGTGTGCGAGAATCCTGCGGGAAAGCGAGTGCCTGAAGCGAAATCATCGCTTGTACAAACCTTTAAAATCCGTATTCGATTTTCAGTCTGAACCCGCCTCCATAAATGTTCATGTATGTTCCGGTAACCCCTTATCTTTTCTTTGCGAATAAAAGTATAAATGTAGCGAGCGGACCCAAAAATAATGATAGCAAGAACCAATTCAATGCCGTTCTATTTTTTCCTTGAGCAAGTCCGGCGTTTATGAGTGCCAATGTCCCCCAACCTACAAAATAAGAATTATCCAACTCCTTCACACCTTCCTTCATCTTAAATGAATAGTACCATTCCTACATGAATATTCCTGTCATTTCCTGAAATGCCTAACACATTCAGGGAAAAAATTAGAGCGCATCTTTTAAGCTGAAGAAATTAGATATAACTATATTCCTGTTAAATAACATCTGAATATTGACAAAACAAGTGCATTTTTGCCATAAATAGAGTATTAATGAATGTAGTTTTGCAAAAAACATGTAATTATTTGTTGATTTTAGTATAATGTTCGAAGCGAAGATTAATTAGAGAAAGCATCATCAAGATACCATTCTGTAGTTGGTGTGAGTTTGCAGGGGGAATGAAAATGGATGAAAAAGATAAAAATTTATCTAAAAAGGAACATATCCAAATGAAATTGTTAGAACAGCAAGGAGAAGCAAAGCTGGTTCGTAAAATCATCATGATTACGATAGCTTCGCTTATTTTACTAATTGGGATCGTTGGTCTTGTGGGCTTTTTATATATCAACTCAGCCATGAAGCCAGTCGATCCGGATGATGATACCATCAAGAAAGTGAAAATCCCAATCGGTTCTTCCGTTAACGGAATTTCAACGCTGCTTGAAGAGCAGGGAATAATCAAGGACGCACGCGTATTCAAATATTATATTAAATTCCGCAATGAATCCGGTTTTCAGGCAGGGGAGTATAAATTATCACCTTCCATGCCTATTAAGGATATCGTCACAAGCATCAAAACCGGAAAGCTCATGAAGGAAGCTGCAATGAAGATAACGATACCTGAAGGAAAGCAGCTGAGCCAAATTGCTGATATCATCGCAGTGAAGACTGGTGAAGATCCGAAAAAGGTCTTTAAGAAATTGAATGATAAAAAGTTCGTAAATTCCATGCAAGAGAAATTTCCGCAGCTCTTGACGTCGGAAATTGAAAATGAAAAGATTTTATATCCGCTTGAAGGGTACCTTTTCCCGGCTACTTATGACTTTTATGAGGAAAAGCCGACCCTGGAGTCGATCGTCATCGAGATGCTGAAGAAAACCGAAGAAACATTGCAGGCTTACGAGAGCCAAATGGACAAGAACGGTTATTCCGTGCACCAGATGCTGACCTTCGCTTCGCTTGTCGAAGAAGAGGCGACAGCGCAAGTCGATCGCGGAAAAATAGCTTCCGTCTTTTACAATCGTATTGAGGAAGATATGCCGCTTCAAACGGATCCGACCGTTTTGTATGCGAAGGGTTCACATAAGAGCAGGGTATATTATAAAGACCTTGAGGTGAAATCCCCTTATAATACGTATAAGCACAAGGGGCTGCCGCCAGGGCCGATAGCCAATGCCGGAACGACATCGATCGATGCGGTATTGAAACCTGAGAAAACGGATTATCTGTACTTTTTGGCCACACCTGAAGGGGAAGTCCTTTACTCCAAGACTTTGGATGACCACAATAACAAAAAGGCAGAGCATATTTCCAATAAATAAATGAAAGCTCTTTTCGTAATGATTGTTGTTTTTAAAAAGAAACGATTTAAGGTTGATTGGAGCGGAAGTGCGAGACTCCTGGGGGAGCAGCGGGCCAGGTGAGACCCCACAGGCGTTTATGCCGAGGAGGCTCACCGCCCGCCCCGCGGAAAGCGAGCTATGGAGAGGAAATCAACCACACCGCAATACTTGGTTAGCAACAAAGTATGCGAAAACAGCCTAAATGAAAAAATAGCAATGAGACTGTGGGGGGAGAGATATTACTTTCCCCTTGTTTTTATGATAGAATAGTACAAGTGAATTTTTGATCCGATACTTATCGGTGACGTAACTCGGCAAATGCCGGGTTTTATTTTGAAAGATAAGGAAATTTAGATCGTCAAGCATACTTGTTTCAGCTCCTTGTGAAGAAATTGTCCAATCAATTTTTTCATGTTACTGACCAAGCGCTTTTGTTTTCCTTATAAATGGAGGAAACGTTTTGAACGGAAAAATAGAACAATATCTTCATTCCTTAATTCCGGAGCGTACGGGTTTGCTTAAGGAGTTGGAAGATTTTGCGATGGAAAATAATGTGCCGATCATGGAGCCCGAAGGCATTGAGGTGCTGCTTCAGATTTTAAGGCTTCATCAGCCAAAGGCGATATTGGAAGTAGGTTCGGCAATTGGCTATTCGGCCATTAGGATGGCTGAGACCCTTCCGGAAGCCCGAATCGTCACACTTGAACGCAATGAAGCCCGTATTGAGCAGGCAAGGGCTAACTTCAAGAAGGCGGGACTGTCGGAAAGGATCACCCTCATTGAAGGGGATGCCCTTGAAGCGGGACCGAAAGTGATGGAACATGGTCCGTTTGATATCATCTTCGTTGATGCAGCTAAAGGGCAGTACAAGCGATTCTTTGAACTGTTTGAACCATTCCTTGCTGATGCTGGCATTATCATTACCGATAATGTTTTATTCAAAGGCTTGGTTGCCGAAAACATTGAAGAAATGGAAATGACGAGAAGAAAGCGAGCCCTTATAAAAAAAATAAGAGACTTTAACATCTGGTTACATGACCATCCCAACTTCGATACCGTAATTTTGCCGATTGGTGATGGTGTGGCCATTAGTAAACATAGAGGTGACAAAAATGAAAAAGCCTGAATTACTTGTGACTCCGACAAGTGTCGATCATATGACAGAACTCATCGATGCTGGCGCTGACGCCTTCGTCATTGGCGAACAACGTTATGCGCTTAGGCTGGCAGGGGAGTTCAAACGTGAAGATGTGGAGAAGGCGATTGAGCTTGCACATGCCGCGGGCAAGAAATTGTACGTATCGATGAACGCCATTTTCCATAATGAAAAAGTGGACGAGCTTGAAGGGTACGTCACATTCCTTAAAGAGGCTGGTGCCGACCGGATCATATTCGGTGATCCCGCAGTCTTGATGGCTGTCCGTGCTGTGGCACCTGATATGCCCCTGCACTGGAATACAGAGATGACGGTAACGAACTGGTACACATGTAATTACTGGGGGAAACGCGGTGCTGTCCGTGCCGTTGCTGCCCGTGAGATAAGTCTGGACGAGATAGTGGAAATGAAGGAAAATGCCGAAGTGGAGATTGAAGTCCAAGTGCATGGCATGACATGCATGTTCCAATCGAAGCGTACGCTCCTTGGTAATTACTTTGAATACCAAGGCAAGGCATTGGAAGTGGAAAATCGGAAGGAACAGCGAAATATGTTCTTGCATGATAAGGAACGTGAAAATAAATATCCGATTTATGAAGATGAGAATGGTACACATATCATGAGTCCGAATGATATGTGCATGATCGATGAACTGCAGGAATTGATTGAAGCGGAAATCGATTCACTGAAAATCGAAGGATTATTACAAACACCGGAATATATCATTGAAATGACAAAGTTATATCGGGAAGCGATTGACGTATGTGCTGAAGACCCTGACCGCTATGATGATGTGAAAGCGGAACTTTTTGAAAAAGTCAAAGCGGTTCAGCCGGATAACCGTGAGTTGGATACCGGGTTCTTCTTTAAAGAATCGGTTTATTAAAGAAAAGGGTAAGAGAAAGAGGAGGAATAGCCTTGAATGCTATTGCTGATAAAATTTCCAAGATCGTTGATGGAAAGAGAGTCATTGTAAAAAAACCGGAATTGCTGGCTCCGGCCGGCAACCTTGAAAAGTTAAAAATTGCCGTCCATTACGGCGCGGATGCCGTGTTCATTGGCGGCCAGGAATATGGTCTTCGTTCCAATGCAGGCAACTTCACGTTTGAGGAAATGAAGGAAGGCGTCGAATTCGCTAATAAGTATGGTGCTAAAGTATATGTAACAACCAATATCTTCGCACATAATGAAAATATCGATGGTCTGGATGAATACCTGGAAGGTCTTCAGGAGGCTGGGGTTCATGGTATCATCGTCGCCGATCCATTAATCATCGAAACATGTAAAAGGGTCGCTCCGAACGTCGAGATCCATTTAAGCACGCAGCAATCGCTGTCGAACTGGAAGGCTGTTCAGTATTGGAAAGAGGAAGGCTTGGAGCGTGTCGTTTTGGCACGTGAGACGAGTGCTGATGAAATCCGTGAAATGAAGGAGAAGGTCGATATCGAAATCGAGGCTTTCGTTCATGGGGCCATGTGCATTGCCTATTCTGGACGCTGCACCCTTTCGAACCATATGACGGCGCGTGATTCGAACCGCGGCGGCTGCTGTCAGTCTTGCCGTTGGGATTATGATTTATATGAGTTGGATCAAGACGGGGAAAAGGCTTTATTCGATAAAGAAGATGCCCCATTCGCAATGAGTCCGAAAGACTTGAAGCTGATTGAATCACTGCCAGGCATGATTGAAATTGGCATAGACAGCTTAAAAGTCGAAGGCAGAATGAAATCGATTCATTATATTGCAACAGTTGTCAGCGTCTATCGTAAAGTGATTGATGCGTATTGTGCCGATCCTGACCATTTCAAGGTTAAACAAGAATGGCTGGAAGAGCTTGATAAATGTGCGAATCGTGAGACGGCATCATCGTTCATGGAAGGGGAAATTCCTGGGTATAAACAGCAAATGTTCGGGAATCATACCGTAAAGACTCGCTTCGACTTCGCAGGATTGGTGCTTGATTACAACGAGGAAACTAAAATCGTTACCATGCAGCAGCGTAATTTCTTCAAGCCCGGGGATGAAGTGGAGTTTTTTGGACCGGAAATCGAAAACTTCACTCAAAAAATCGGTACGATCTGGGATGAGTCAGGTAAGGAGCTGGAGGCAGCCCGCCATCCGCTTCAAATTGTCCGCATTCAAGTAGATAATAGAGTTCATGTGAACAATATGATGCGGAAGGAGAATTGATATGACAAGAAAGAAACCAGTGGTCATCGGAGTTACCGGAGGGTCGGGATCAGGTAAAACAAGTGTTACCCGTTCCATTTTTGAATTCTTTCAAGGACATTCCATCTTGATGATCGAACAAGATTATTACTATAAAGATCAAAGTCACCTGCCTTTTGAAGAGCGCTTGAAAACGAACTATGATCATCCGCTTGCATTTGATAATGATTTGCTAATCGATCACATTAACGCATTGCTGCGCTATGAAACGATAGAAAAACCCGTTTATGATTATTCGATCCATACGCGTTCAGAAGAAGTCATCACAGTGGAGCCCCAGGATGTCATCATCCTTGAAGGGATTCTTGTGCTGGAGGATGAGCGCCTCCGGGACCTGATGGATATGAAGCTTTATGTTGATACGGACGCAGACTTGCGGATCCTTCGTCGGATGACCCGTGATATTAAAGAACGCGGCCGTTCCATAGATTCCGTCATCGAGCAATACATCAGTGTCGTCCGTCCGATGCATAATCAGTTCATAGAACCGACGAAGCGTTATGCTGACATCATCATTCCAGAAGGCGGTCAGAACCATGTGGCGATTGACCTTATGGTGACAAAAATTCAAACAATCCTTGAACAAAAGTCTTTTTTGTAATAACATAGCATAAATAATGATAGGTGCCATTTTCCTCCGTTTATTTAAATAATCCCATTTATTTATTGGGAAAGACTGGACAAATGTTGGAAAACGCAATACTCTATTCTTGATACAGAACGAACCGGCTGTTCACCGCAGTCGGTTTATATACTAAGGAACGGATTGTTTCCTAGTATCGAAGCGCGTACTTTTTAAGTCGCGCAATTATATATTTTGACTCGATTTCAGGGTTAAGCACTATATAGTACATAAACTTGTCACAGCGAAAGCTTGCTGTAAAGAATTTGAAGGAGTGAAGGGTTTTGGCAATTGAAAAAGAATATCCAATGACTAAAGAAGGTAAGTTAAAGCTTGAACAGGAACTGGAACAGTTAAAAACGGTTAAACGTAAAGAAGTGGTGGAAAGAATCAAAATCGCCCGCAGTTTTGGGGACCTTTCCGAGAACTCAGAGTACGATTCCGCAAAAGAAGAGCAGGCTTTCGTTGAAGGACGCATTACAACAATCGAAAACATGATCCGCAATGCAAAAATCATTGAGGGCGATGATTCGAATACAGATACAGTTTCTCTAGGGAAGTCGGTAACATTCGTGGAACTTCCAAATGGAGACGAAGAAACGTATTCCATCGTAGGAAGCGTTGAGGCAGACCCATTCGAAGGGAAAATCTCCAATGATTCCCCGATCGCGAAAAGCCTGATGGGGAAAAGGGTCGGCGACAAGGTATCGATCATGACACCTGGCGGCGAAATGAGCGTGAAGATTGTATCCATCGACTAAATAAAAGCAAAAGAGGGTGTCCATGGGGCATCCTTTTTTTTATCGAAAATGTGCCGCGTTAAATTTGTTCATAATTGTTTAAAAATTCGCACCTCGTCAACAATGGTTACGAGGTGTATTTTATGAAAAAGAAACGAATGAGGTTGCTGGCTGTTTTTTTGACCACTGTCATGCTGATGCTCATAGGCAGGCTTGCGTACATCCAACTTGTATCGACAGAATCTTTTTCAAAGCATGATGTGAACCTGTTAGAAGCAAGCGTGAATCAGCGTTCACAGATAGTAAAGATTGATGATGGACGCGGAAAGTTTTATGACAGAAATGGAGAACCGCTTGCACATGAAGAAATCCCGACGCTCGTCCTATTTCCATTTTTAAAAAAAATGACATGGCCCATAGATGAAGTGGCCTCGATAATAGGCAAATCGGAAGAGGAGTTAAAACGGGCGATAGAACAAGCGGATGAACCATTCGTATTTGGCGGGGATGAACCGATAGAGTTGACGTCCAGCCAATCGAAGGCAATCAATGAATTGAAGATTCCCGGGGTTTTTGCCGTGAATGAGAAATTATATCCTGATCAAACCCCTGCAGCGCAATTGATTGGAACGACGAATATATCGGATGCGGAAAAGAAAAAACGTTATCCGGACATGAATTTATCTCCTGAAACGAAAATCGGCAATACGGGGTTGCAAAGGACCTTCGATGAGTTCTTGCTTTCCGCTGGGGAATCCAAGCTCGTTTTTCATGTGGACGCCAGTGGAGGCCCGATGTTCGGTGTCGATGTTAAATATGTGGAACCTGCAAATCCGCTTTACCCGGTGAAGGTCGTGACGACGATCGATAAAGAAATTCAGGAGAAAGCGGAGAAGCTCGTCGATGAACGCGGGATAAAAAAAGGCGGTCTCGTACTGATCGATATCGAAAAAAGTGAAATCGTCGCAATGGTATCACGTCCGGCGCTTAATATAAAAGATCCGAATGGCGAAGGGGCCGTCAATATGATGCTGACTCAAAAAACGCCGGGTTCCGTCTTTAAAACGGTCACGGCAGCAGCTGCCATCGATTATGAAGCGGCCAGTCCCACCAGGACATTCAATTGTAATTTGACGATAGATGGCAAAACGGATAAACAGAGGGAACTGGGCATGCTGAATTTTGAAAATAGCTTTGCCCAGAGCTGCAACAGGACGTTTGCCGAATTGTCACAGGAAATAGCAGAGAAGGATCCGGAATTTTTGGACAAATATGCAAAAATGTTAGGGCTTGTTGGTGAATCGGGCTGGCAAGGGGATGTCTATCACACGGAAGTGACGCAATTGCATCATGAACAAACCGGGAAGGTCTGGCATGATGACGATTTAAAAAAAGATCCTAAAATGATTGCCAAAACAGCAATTGGCCAGCAGGATGTCCAAACGACACCGCTCGCGATAGCGAATATGATGGCAACGATTGCCCGCGGCGGCAAGAAGGAACAGGTCAAAGCCGTTTCCAAAGTCGAATTTAACAATAGTACGACAGTAGTCGATTTTCCGAATCAAAGTATTGGCGGCGAGACACTGTCTCCATATACAACGATGAAGATGCAGCATCTTCTTAGGAAGGTCGTGACGGAAGAGAAAGGGACGGGCGCTTCCTTGAGGGATTTGCCTGTGGAGGTCGCTGGCAAGTCTGGAACGGCTCAGACCAATATCGAAAAAGGGCAGCTGAATAAATGGTTTGCGGGCTACTTTCCATATAAAAATCCCAAATATGCTCTTGTTACCGTAAGTTTTGAAACGAAGGAAAACAGTTCCAGCATGACGCCCCTTTTTTCAGATATTGTAAAAGTCCTGTACTCCAAGGACCAGGACAAAAACGAGAATTGACGAAAAGTGTAGGAAACCCTTCCCTTCTATCTCGGGCTAAATCATGTTAAAATGAGGCAGTAAGAAATGGTAAGGGAGGAATGGACCTTGGGCTCACGTTTCAATCAGAGAGATCAAAAAAGAAAAGTAAATAAAATATATAATATTGCAATCACCATCGTTTCCATTTTAATCGTCATTGTCGCAGTCTCGATTTTCTTAAGTGATGATGGCACGGATTCAAAAAAAGCCACGACTGAACCAAAGCAAATCGCCGATACAGATTCGGGGAAAGTAGCGGACAAGCCTGCTGGCAAAGAAGAAGAAACGGATTCTGAGAAGGAGGACGCAGTAGGAGATAGTAAAGCAAAAGAAGAAGATGCAGGAGAAGAAGACAGTAAAGCAACAGAGGAAGATGCAGAAGATAAGGCTGAAGATGGTGCAAATCCAGAAAAAGCAGGAGATGCCGAACTTGTGGAAGTGGACGGCAGCGGCGATGGCAATGTTGCGTCTACATATACGAGTGAGGGCTGGAAACCAGTTGGAACTCAGCAATCCGGGGAGCACACTACAAGCTTCGACAAGGGCTCGGTCGATTGGAATGAAATGAGTAAAGCCATAGCAAGCGGGGCTGGAATCGATGAAGGCAGCATGAAGCTATGGTGGCTGCAAAACGGGGGTTCGCCCAGCACGGCAATCGGTACGGTTTCTGAAGGAGATAATCCTAAAACCTACCGCGTTTATATTGAATGGGTGGACGGATCAGGTTGGAAACCTGTAAAAGTCGAAGAGCTGAAGACAAACGATAAAAGGTAATGGTCAAAAATTTATATAAGAAAACCCCCGAAAGGAATTTCACTTTCGGGGGTTTTTCATGGTGATCACTTTTTTGCTTTAAAGTGGACGACTGCACTATAAAAACGTCTGCCTTCTTCACTTACATACATTTGGTGTGACACGGATTCCACCTGAAGCATGATTGCTTTATTGATTTCAATTTGTGATTGGATTTTTTCTTCAAGATTCTTAATGCTCTCTGCCTCGAAAAATTCTATTTTATCTTCGAATAAGTTTAAGTCGAGTTGAAAACTCATGACTGTTCCCCTCCAACATTCAGATACTGATAGTTTAACACCATTTTGGCCGAATCTGAACCGGTTGAATGATTTGCCTAAAAACAAGAACTGTTTCTGTGTCCATTTCATATTATGCTTATAGGTTTTATTATCTTATCATAAAAGGTGATTAAAAATGGGCAGAGAATTTATAGATTTATTTGAAGAGTGGTCGAAATCGTATGATGATACCGTTGGTGGACACGATATTGAGTATCAAGAGGTATTTAAACATTATGATAGTATATTGGACAGCGTCACGGATCGGGCTCATGGCCATGTGCTGGAGTTCGGAGTAGGTACCGGGAATTTGACGGAAAGACTTTTGAAGAAAGGCCTGAAGGTATCGGGAATAGAACCTTCACCTGCGATGAGGGAAATAGCGGTAAGCAAGCTGGACGGAAGAACAGAAGTTGTGGATGGCGATTTCATCGATTTTCCGAAGCCGGAACAGGTTGATTCGATCGTGAGTACGTACGCGTTTCATCATTTAACCGATGAAGAAAAAGAAAAAGCTATAGCCAACTATGGAAAGTTACTGAATACTGGTGGTAAAATAGTGTTTGCGGATACGATGTATCAATCAAGGGAAGCGCATGAACAAGCGATTCAAGATGCAAGGCAGGCAGGCTTTCATAATTTGGCAAACGATTTGCAAACCGAATATTATACTACGATTCCTTTTTTGGGAAAAGTGCTTGAAGCAAACGGATATAAGGTGAACTTCGAGCGCTGCAATCAATTTGTCTGGATTATGGAGGCGGAAAAATTATAGGAAGAGGTTTTTACTAATGAAGGTAGCCATAATCGGAGCAATGGAAGAAGAAGTTACGATTTTACGTGATAAATTGGAAGGTTTGGAACAGGTGACCATTGCCGGTTCCGAGTTCAATACAGGCACATTGAATGGTGTCGAGGTCATTTTGCTTAAGTCGGGAATCGGTAAAGTGAATGCGGCAATGTCCACTGCGATCCTGTTAGAAAAATTCAAACCGGATGCGGTCATCAATACTGGCTCTGCCGGCGGTTATCATCCAGCACTTAATGTAGGGGATGTGGTCATATCCTCGGAAGTGCGCCATCATGATGTCGATGTGACGATTTTCGGATATGAATACGGTCAAGTCCCTCAGCTGCCTGCAGCTTTCACTCCGGATGAGAAGCTTTTCACGATAGCGGAAGAAGCAGCAAAAGAAATCGAGGATATACAAGTGGCAAAAGGGTTGATCGTGACGGGGGATTCTTTCATGAATGATCCTGACAGGGTTGAATTCGTCAGAGGGAAATTCTCCGATTTATACGCGGTGGAAATGGAAGCGGCAGCCATTGCACAGGTAGCCTTCCAATTCAAGACACCGTTTGTCATCATTCGTTCCCTTTCGGATATCGCTGGTAAGGAGTCCAATATTTCCTTTGATAAATTCCTGGAAACTGCGGCTCTCCATTCAGCGGCACTGATTTTGAAAATGGTTGAAAAAATGAAATGAATGGTAAGTGATCAGCGGAAGCCTTTCTGCTGATCATTCTTTATTGCATAATTCTCATTAAGTTGGTAGGATAACTATGAAAGGATGTCTAATATGAAAGTCTTTCAAAATATTCATGAGTTGATAGGGAAAACGCCGGTAATGGAAATCACCCATTTCCCGCTTCCGGATGAGGTCCGTATCTTTGCCAAACTGGAATACTTTAATCCGGGAGGCAGTGTGAAGGATCGGCTTGGTCAAGAACTGTTAGCCCAAGCATTACAGACAGGGAAGGTGAAAAAGGGCGGGACGATCATCGAACCGACTGCCGGAAATACTGGGATTGGCTTGGCGTTGGCTGCGATAAACAGTGGAGTGAACGTGATATTTTGCGTTCCGGAGAAATTCAGTGCCGAGAAACAGGAATTGATGCGTGCCCTTGGAGCGAATGTGGTCCAGACCCCGACAGAGGAAGGAATGACAGGGGCAATCGCAAAGGCTAAGGCGCTGCTGGGTGAAATTCCGGGATCATATTGTCCCCAGCAGTTCGCCAACCCATCCAATCCTGATGCATATTATAAAACGCTGGGACCTGAAATATGGGAACAGATGGAAGGCGATGTGGCTGTGTTTGTAGCCGGTGCCGGGACGGGCGGGACATTCATGGGAACATCGCGATATTTAAAAGAAAAGGACGCTGCTGTCAAAACGGTCATAGTCGAACCAGAAGGATCGATTTTAAACGGCGGCAAGGCAGGACCCCATAAAACAGAGGGGATCGGGATGGAATTTTTACCTGCCTATATGGATGAAAGGTATTTTGACCAAATCCATACGGTAAGCGATCTTGAAGCTTTCCATATGGTAAAGGAATTGGCGATTAAAGAAGGCCTCCTTGTCGGCAGTTCTTCAGGCGCGGCATTTGCAGCGGCCATGAAAGAAGCGGCAAAGGCCCCAAGGGGGTCGAATATCGTCGTCATATTTCCGGATTCCAGTGAACGATACTTAAGCAAAAAAATTTATCAGGGAGGTATTTAAAATGAGAAAGAAAACACAATTGATCCATGGCGGCATTTTTGGTGATGAAAAAACAGGAGCGGTGTCGGTGCCGATTTATCAAGTGAGCACCTATAAACAGGATGGTCCGGGGAACCATCGGGGATATGAATATTCCCGTACGGGAAACCCAACCCGCCATGCCCTCGAAGAATTGATCAAGGATCTCGAAGAAGGAAAAAGAGGTTTCGCCTTCGGATCAGGAATGGCAGCGATGACCGCGGTTATGATGCTGTTCAGTCAAGGTGATCATGTATTGATGACAGATGACGTTTATGGAGGGTCTTTCCGGGTCATCACTAAAGTCCTTAACCGCTTCGGGGTGGAAGCTACGTTCATCAATACGAGTGACATCCACTCGATCGAAAAAGAGATAAAGGACAATACGAAGGCATTGTTCATTGAAACACCGACGAACCCATTATTGAAAATCACCGATCTGGAAGAAGTATCGAAAATAGCTAAAGAAAACGGTATCCTCACCATTGTGGATAATACCTTCAGTACGCCATACTGGCAAAATCCGCTTTCACTTGGAGCCGATATCGTGCTTCATAGCGCCACGAAGTACCTGGGGGGACACAGCGATGTTGTAGCGGGTCTTGTCGTGGTGAATGATGAGAATCTTGGCAATGACCTTCATTTCATCCAAAACTCTACAGGAGGCGTGCTAGGGCCTCAGGATTCATGGTTGCTTATGCGAGGCATTAAAACGCTGGGAATCAGGATGGAAGAACATGAAAAAAATACATCTGAAATCGTCCGTTTCCTATCCGGGCATAAAGACGTTTCGAAAATCTATTACCCAGGTCTTGAAAACCACCCAAATCATGATATTGCCAAAAAACAATCGCGTGGATTCGGCGGCATGGTTTCATTTGATGTCGGCAGTGCCGAAAAAGCCGAATCCGTTTTGAATAAAGTGAAACTCTTTACGCTTGCGGAAAGTCTGGGGGCAGTGGAGAGCTTAATTTCCATTCCGGCTTTGATGACACATGCTTCCATTCCGGCTGAGCGCCGTGCAGACCTTGGAATAACGGATGGGTTGATCCGTATTTCAGTAGGTCTGGAAGATGTTGAAGACTTATTGGAAGACTTGGAACAAGCGCTGCAAGGATAATCGGAGAAGGACCGCTTCATTGCTGACTGCCATTATTTACACCCCTATCATTTGGAATAAATATGGTAGAATGAGATATCGATATCTTATAAGCTTGAAAGAAGGTGGAATGGCATGAAAAACCGCAAAAAACAAACGGTTGCATTGCTGCGTTCGAAAATGGTCGATTTTAAACAATTTGCGATCACTTTGTTATGTGTGGGTTCGTTCTTCTATTTAGGAACCATCCTTCCCTCTGGCGACAAAGCGATGATTGACACATATGTCTATATGGGAGCGACCATAACGTTCCTGGGCATGTCAATAATATTTTTCTCATTATCCAAAAAATACAAAAAGACCTTGGACGAAATGGATGACCAAGAGTCTTTACAATAATAGAAGCAAACCTGATTCTTAATGGAATCAGGTTTTTTTACTAACGTTGTTTCCCAATAGGGGCAGATTTACCATACTACCTGCCTTTTTAGGTAATAAAAGCACTTGAAAATGGGGAAAAAGGTGGAAATTTCAAAAAAATAGGCAAAAGCCGTTTACAAATATTGAATTTGTGGATATACTTACCAGGTAATAAAAAATATTCCAAAGGAGGTCGAAGAAAATGACATTGTATCTATATGGAGTCGCCACTATTAGCCGGTCCGTTTCAATTGACAATCACATAACATTCGACCTGTGCCAAGCGGAATATTTCTAAAGCAATTTGGCTTTATTAATCATTCAGACATAGCGGCCGCAGGGAGAAGTGTTTTATCCTGCGGCCTTTTTATATTTTTTTAAAAATCCCGCAGGAGGACGTAACTTTCTGCGGCCTTTTTATGCCTTTTTGTTGGGCCGCTCCCTTAAAGGAGGTGATATTATGACACTGAATATGCTTTTTTTCACAATCACGATTAAAATGAAAAAAATGACTGCCGAGGAATGTTTGCAACAGGAGAGATTCCACAAGATTCGAGAAGAACATCTAGATAAGGCGTTGAAACATCGTCCTTTTTTCTAAAAATACGAGGTTGGTATTCCGTTCATAAAAAAAATTAAGAAAGGTGGAGGTTAATATGTTCAATTTGTTAAACGTAAGAGGAGAGAAGCGTTGCTATTGGCAGGAGAAGGATACCGGCTAACGCTGCCCGCGCATCCCAAGCCTTGTCATGGTTTGTATAAAAGGCCATTGGAAACATGAAAAAGTGAAGGTATGGTTAGTAATGGTTATGACGCTGCTTAACTAGGAACTGCAACGTTGGAAATGAATATGTAAATGGAAAAACTCGGCACTCGGGCCGAGTTTTTTCTTTGCCTGAATCAGCAGCACGGACCTGATCCTCCAAAACCACATCCGCATCCCGGCAGCCACCAAAACCCGAAAATGAGCAATAAAATCAGGAGGACAATAAACAGGCCATAACCAAAGCAGTAACCGGACCCTGCATAACAAGGCGCGGGAGCCGGATAACCATAGCTGCATCCGTATGGTCCATAGTTATATC
>NZ_JBHVQU010000099.1:0-15405 GCF_042886655.1 Peribacillus sp. NPDC058002
GATACAGTATGCCCATGGAGGGAAAGAATTGGGTTCGGCATTAACTGAGCAAAAACCAGATTATATATTTTTCACTGGATCTGTAAAGACTGGAAAAATGATTGGTGAGGTCGCGGCAAGACACCTGATCCCTACGACTCTGGAGCTTGGCGGTAAGGATCCGATGATCGTTCTGCGTGATGCTAACTTGGAGCGGGCTGTGAACGGGGCTTTATGGGGAGCTTTTACAAATAGTGGGCAGGTGTGCATGAGTGTTGAAAGGGTTTATGTGGAACGTCCTGTTTATAAGGAGTTCCTCATGCTTCTTAAAGAAAAAACGAAGTCCATGAGGCAGGGAGTGCAATTGAACGATGATATCGGTTCAATGACTTTCCCGGCACAAGTTGATATTGTGGCTGGACACCTGGAGGATGCACTGAATAAGGGGGCCGTTCTTGAAACAGGTACACCTCCGAAAGAGTGGGAAATGGGACAGACCCATTTCATTCCGCCGACAATTCTGTCCAATGTCGATCATTCCATGAAAATCATGAAAGAAGAAACGTTCGGTCCTGTGTTGCCTGTTATACCTTTCGATACGGAGGAAGAAGCGATCTCCCTGGCAAATGAAAGTGAATATGGACTCAATTCCAGCGTTTGGACGATGGATAGGGAAAAAGCAAGCAGGATTGCGACACGGTTAGTAACCGGGGCGGTGACGATCAATGATGTGCTGATAACGGTTGCTAATCATCATTTACCATTTGGCGGTGCCAAACAAAGTGGGGTTGGCCGCTATCATGGCGAGCATGGATTGAAGATTTTCTGCCATGAAAAAGCGATCATGATCGATAAAGGTAAAAACAATACAGAAATACAATGGTATCCATATGAAGGGAAATACACGAGTTTTTTATCGCTGTTTCAGAACTACTTTTCTGCCAAACCTAACTGGATTCGTTTCGGCAAAGAATATTTTCGATTGATTAAATTATCAAAAGGGAATCGAAAATGAGATCCATTTATAAAAAAGATTGTTATTTTCATAACTCGCGCGTATACTATTAATATACTTAATAACTGATTTTCCTTTCAAAGGGGAGTAGCGTTAGGGTTCGCCCTAAAACAAAGTCGTCATTACGTGGATGTTGAACATCCATCGGCTTTGTTGACATGTTTTCATGTTCAGCAAGACCTTTGCCTATATGGCAGAGGTCTTTTTATTTTGCCAATGCCAATAGGAAGGAAATACTAACTATTGGAGGTTGAATGGATGGAAGCATCAATATTATTGGAATATGGCTGGGTCCTTCTTATCTTGGTTGGATTGGAAGGGATACTTGCTGCGGATAATGCAGTCGTCATGGCTGTCATGGTTAAGCATTTGCCAAAAGAACAACAGCGAAAAGCCTTGTTTTATGGTCTGATGGGAGCTTTTGTTTTCCGCTTTGCAAGTTTATTCCTTATTTCCTTTCTTGTCGATGTGTGGCAGGTTCAAGCAATCGGTGCGATTTATTTACTTTTCATTGCTTTTCAGAACATTTATAAAAAATACACTGGTAAAGGTGAGAAGGGAATCACGAAACCCAAAAAGCAATCGGGCTTCTGGATGACCGTGGTAAAGGTTGAAGCGGCAGATATAGCTTTCGCAATCGATTCCATGTTGGCTGCCGTCGCACTGGCTGTTACACTTCCTGCAACAGGCTGGATGAAAGTCGGCGGTATTGACGGAGGGCAATTCGCTGTCATGTTTCTCGGAGGTTTGATCGGATTGGTCATCATGCGATTTGCAGCAACTGCATTCGTGAAGTTGCTTCATCAGCGTCCTTCACTTGAAATGGCGGCATTTTTGATTGTGGGTTGGGTTGGAGTGAAATTGGCGGTACACACACTCGCACACCCTTCACTGGCTGTCATCGATCATCATTTCCCTGAATCAACTCTTTGGAAATCGATTTTCTGGACTGTATTGATTGGAATTGCAGCAGGTGCATGGATCATCTCAAGTAAAAAAGAAAAAAAAGAAAAAGAAGAGAAAAAAATACAGGGAGCTTAAAAAAAAACAGGCGTGTTAATCACGCCTATTTTTTTGCTTTTTAATGTATTTATGGAGATGACCCTCAAAAGCGCAGGTATGTTTACGTATGATATGTTAAAAGATGTGAATATTAAATTCCGATTATAAAAATGACAATTGTCCCATTGTATTGGACGAAATTCTGAAAAAAGTTATTTTACTGTAATTGCACTGTAATAAACGAGAAAAAACTAAGTATTTTATCATATTGATATATTGTGTGATTTCATTTAAATCGCAAAAATAGTTCTTTTGGTACTGTCTTTTAGACTCCCTCCGCTTAAGATAAGTATGTTGATGCGTATTTTATGTTCAACAGGAGCGAGGTGAGCAAATGCTTGGATTGTTGTTTACAGCATTCAAAAAAAAGCGTTCTTTAGAAGAAACCGTATTGAAAATTCAACAAGGCGATATTAGCCTTCGAAATGATACTATAGAGTCATTCAAACCTTTTATTGCGAAAACCGTCTCGTCGGTTTGCAAACGGTACATATACGAATCGGATGATGAATTCAGTATTGGTATGATTGCTTTTAACGAGGCAATCGATAAATATTCCCCGGAAAAAGGCCGTTCTTTATTGGCATTTGCCGAAACCCTCGTTAAACGAAGGGTTATAGATTATTTAAGAAGCCAATCCAAACAAAAAGAAGTACTATTGGATTTATCTCTGAATGATGATAATGATCGAAGCCATATATATATCGATAATGAAAATTCCATCAATGAGTACGAGAAGCAGAAGGAATCGGAAAGAAGAAAAGAAGAAATTCAGCTTTATATTAGCCATCTACAGGATTTTGGTCTGTCATTTGAGGATTTAGTTGAAAACTCTCCCAAACATGCAGATGCAAGGAAGGGAGCTATCATGATCGCTAAATTGTTAATGGAAGATGCCGAACTGAAAGAAACCCTGTTTGCAAAAAAGCGGCTGCCCGTAAAACAGCTTGAGGGAAAAGTGGAAGTAAGCAGAAAAACGATTGAACGGAACAGAAAATACATCATTGCTGTGGCAATCATAATAAACGGAGATTTTTTGTATTTGAATGATTATATAAAAGGGGCTATCGATGGATGAAAAAAGGAGTTATTCTTTCAGTTAATAAGCGATATGTAACCCTATTGACCCCCGAGGGTGAATTTCTGAAAACCAAAAGGCAGGAACGGGTTTATGAAGTGGGCGAGGAAATCACTTTTTCACCTGCTAACCAAAAGTTCACTTTAGCTTTTTCAAATTTTCATTCATCTTTCAAAAAAACGGCCGTGCTAAGCATTGCCTCTACCTTCTTGATACTCTTTTCGATTCTTCCTTCTTATTTTTCCGGTCACGTGTCGGCATATATGACGATAGATGTGAATCCAAGCATTGAATTGGAGCTTGACGATGATTTAGAAGTTCTCCAACTTACCGGTTTAAATGAAGACGGCAAGCTTGTGATTGATCATCTGAAGGACTGGAAAGGCAAGAATATAAAGACTGTTACAAATCGAATCGTTGAAACGACGAAGCAACTTGGATATATGAAAGGAAATAAACAAATAGTCGTTTCCACAACGTTATTGGAAAAAAATAAAGTACTGGATAAGCATTTAAAAGAAGAGATAAAAGAAATATCTGAGCAGGATAATGTTTCTGATACAAGAATGAAAGTGATCCAGGCAACAAAAAGCGATCGGGAGCAAGCAAGGGAGCAAGGCATATCCACGGGTAGATATCTCGAAAAGAAGTTGAATGAAGATAAAGGGAAGGTAAAAGTCAATAAGAGGGAGTCTGCTCCAGCACCAGATAAAAAAGTAGAGGGAAAAGTTGTTATTCCGAAAGAGAAGGGCGTAACGCTTTGTACAGAAAACAAATCGGTTGGGGAAAAGAAAAA
Source organism: Peribacillus sp. NPDC058002 (assembly GCF_042886655.1). NCBI lineage: Bacteria > Bacillati > Bacillota > Bacilli > Caryophanales > Bacillaceae > Peribacillus > Peribacillus sp. NPDC058002. The sequence goes on from NZ_JBHVQU010000099.1 coordinate 3,931, forward strand.
AGAGAATGATGCAATTGAAATAAAGCAAAAGCCAGCCAATGAAGCCAAACCGACTGAAAGGAAAGGACCGGGAACGCAATTTACCAAAATTAAGGAACAAACCGAACAGGTAGATACAATTGGAAAACGGAATGCCATAAACGGATACAAGGAAAAAAGCAACCAGTCAAAAGGAAAATCGGATAAGGATCACAGCAACCAATCAAAGAACAAGCAGAAAAATGATAAGGGTAATAAAAAGTTCGATGTAAAAAAAGTTCCATCAGCCAAAGAAAAGAATAATAACGATCAAAAAAGGCACGACAGGCATGATAATCAGGGCAAGCAGAATAATCAGGGCAAGCAGAATAACCAGGGCAAGCAGAATAATCAGGGTAAGCAGAATAATCAGGGCAAGCAGAATAACCAGGGCAAGCAGGATAAGCAAGATAAGCAAGATAAGCAAGATAAGCAATATAACCACCATGATAAGCAGCAAAATAAACAAGATAAGAATGATTGGGATAAGTCGAAATGGGGTAAAGGCAATAATGGAAACGGAAATGGACATAATGAATAAAAAGAGTCCAGCATGCAGCTGGACTCTTAGCCATGGATATTTAATTGTAATAAAAATTATTGACCTTTAAGTTGAGATTGTGCTTGTTGTACCAGACGTTTCGTGATTTCTCCGCCAACTGAACCATTGGCACGTGCTGAAGTATCGGAACCTAATTGTACACCGAATTCAGATGCAATTTCATATTTGATTTGTTCTAATGCTTGTTCGATTCCAGGAACAAGAAGGTTGTTACTGCTGTTAGCCATTTGAATCTCCCCTTTACTTTTTCAACGGCTTTTGCCGCTGTAATGATAGTATAAGTAGAATGTGGAGTTTTACTTATATGAGCCGCGCCAAACTTATTGGTAAACCTACCTTTTTGTTGTAAGTAAGTCAGTTTTAAAAGAGAATGGAAAAAAGAATGAAAAAAGGATGAAAAAAGGGTAAACTAGATTTTTAATGGTTATGTGATTCGCATAACTATAAAGGAGTAAGAAAGGAAACTCTTTATGTTTGCTATCAAAAAAATATTATCAAAGTTAACACCCGCTCAGCTCATCGTCGGTTATTACTTTTTGGCTGTAAGTATCTCGACCATACTGTTGAGTCTGCCTGTTGCTCTTAAGCCAGGCGTGGAATTTAAATTCATGGATGCATTATTCACAGCCGTAAGTGCAGTTAGTGTGACCGGTCTAACAGTTGTAAGTTTACCTGAAGTGTATAATGAGGTAGGCTATTTCATTCTAATGTTTGTTCTCCAATTTGGCGGTATTGGCATTATGACACTTGGAACGTTTTTCTGGTTGATTTTAGGTAAGAAAATCGGTTTGAAGGAAAGACAATTGATCATGACAGATCAAAACCAATCGAATCTTTCGGGGCTTGTTAAATTATTGATTCAAATCATTCAGATATTTGTCGTAATTGAAATGATTGGCGCTCTAGTTTTAGGCATTTACTTTCTGAATTATTTTCCAAGCTGGCAAGAAGCCTTTTTAAATGGCTTGTTTTTAGCCATAAGTGCCACCACGAATGCAGGTTTTGATATCACCGGTATTTCAATGATTCCATTTAAAGACGATTATTTTGTACAGTTCATCACGATCATCCTGCTTACACTTGGAGCTATCGGGTTTCCTGTCTTGATTGAGTTGAAAGAGTTTTTATCCAATAAAGCCCGTACTTATAAGTTTCATTTTTCTTTGTTCACGAAGCTGACATCAGTCACTTTCTTTTCCCTTATCATTGGGGGAACGATCCTGATTCACTTGCTGGAAATGAACGGGTTTTTTAAAGGTAAGAGCTGGCATGAATCTTTTTTTTATTCTCTATTTATGTCATCGAATACGAGAAGTGGTGGCCTTGCAACGATGAATGTGGGCGATTTCTCGGAACCGACCCTTTTATTGCTGAGCATTTTGATGTTCATTGGAGCATCCCCAAGTTCAGTGGGGGGAGGTATACGGACAACGACTCTGGCCATCATGATTCTATTTTTATGGAATTTCATGAGGGGAAGGCGTTCCATTAAAGTGTTCAAGCGGGAGATTCATCCCGATGATATTCGAAAGGCGACAGCAGTTATGATTATGGGATCGCTCCTTTGCATAATCGCGGTCTTCATTTTATCGATTACTGAAAATTTTACTTTGATGCAAATCATTTTTGAAGTATGTTCGGCTTTCGGTTCAGTCGGTCTTTCGATGGGAATTACACCTGAACTCAGCAATATCGGTAAAATTGTCATTATGATCATTATGTTCATTGGCCGTGTCGGGATAACGTCCCTCCTGTATATCATAGGCCATAAAGAAGTTACGGAAAATTTCCATTACCCTAAAGAACGCGTCATCATTGGGTAAATGAATAAAGTAGAACAGTGACCTTTCCATCGAGGAAAGGTTTTTTGTTTTGTTTGCAGGAATCATGGACAAAATGTTGAAATTTACCTATAAGTGAGAGTTTTCAACCATTTAAACATACAAAATATGCTTAATTTGCCCCCTTACTTTGAATTCATTCGGATGAAGTATAAATCATTTTGGTGAGGAGGTGGAAGAAGTGAAGAAATATACTGGAAGGTTCTTTGTCCCTGCCCTTTTCTTCATATTGATATTACCCTATATAGGGTGGCTTGGGCATGAAGAACGAGGGTTTTCCGCCTTTTCAGGAATATATGTAATCGTAATTTTAACCATTGCCTGGTGTTTGGGTGCCATCTTCGATCATAACCGGAAAACGATTGCTTTGTTGCAGGATAGCGAAGGGCGTTACCGCATTATCTCCAATTACTCTAAAGAATTGATCAATAGCTTCAATGAAGTAGTTTTCCTAACGGATGAGAAAGGGAAATGGTTGTATTTAAACCCGGCATGGAAATCGATGAGTGGTGCAACCGTGAATGAATCCCTGGGGCTTCACTTTTCCAAACATATGGATAACGCTTCTTATCAAGACCTATTAAAGACCTTTGAAGGCTCCTTTCATCGAGGTGACAAATATTTTCGTGCGGACATTAAGCTGAATGCGAAAAAGGGAACAAGTTGGGTTGAAGCATTCGTTAAACTAATTTACGATGACGATGGGAAATTCATCGGGACGGCGGGCATATTATCGGAGATCAATGAACGTAAACATGCGGAGGAAAAGCTTGTGAGCCTAAACGAACACCTGGCAATCACATCAAGCAAATTATCAACGGCAGCCCAACTTGCGGCAGGGATTGCACATGAGGTCAGGAATCCGATGACGGCGATAATGGGATTCGTAAAGTTGATTAAAGATGGCGGTTCCGAAAAGCAGGAATACTATGATATTATTTTTTCGGAAATAAATCGAATCGAGCAAGTGCTGAACGAACTCTTGCTGCTATCGAAACCTGCTGAGGCGGTTTTTCTTGAGAAGGATTTAAAGGAAAGCTGCAACCATGTCGTAACGCTGTTGCAGACAAATGCCGTACTGAACAATATTCAAATTCATAAAAATTATGATTCAGAACCTATTTTTATGTACTTTGATGAAAACCAAATCAAGCAAGTATTAATAAACATGATAAAAAATTCCATAGAATCGATGCCGAATGGCGGCAATATTTTTGTAGGCATAAATGAAAAAAATGGGGAAGTTTTTTTGAGCATTTTGGATGAAGGGGAGGGGATCCCGGAAAACTCCCTTCAAAAAGTAGTAGAACCATTTTTCACTACAAAAACATCAGGAACGGGATTGGGTCTTTCCGTTTGTTTTAGAATCATCGAAAAGCACGGCGGAAAAGTTTTCATCACAAGTGAACTGAAAAAAGGTACGAAAATCGTTTGTATCTTTCCAACCGTCCAACAAAGGGAAAATAGTGAGAACGAAAAGGTCTGGATGCATAGCCGCGAATGACAAGAAAATAAAGATTTAATCGTTGAAAAAATCTGAATATTATGTATATACTTTAAGAGTAATAACATACTAACCGGTTAGTTAGTTTAAAAGGAGGAATTCAATTTGAACTTTGAACATACTCAAAAGGTGAAAGATCTGGAAAAGAAGTTAACGGAATTCATGGAAAAGCACGTCTATCCAAATGAATCAATATACAAGAAGCAGCTGGAAGCGCAGGAGAGCCGCTGGAGTGAAATACCCCCGATATTATCTGAATTGACTACAAAAGCAAAAGAAGCAGGATTATGGAATTTATTTTTACCTGATAGCGGTTATGGCGCGGGTTTAACAAATCTAGAATATGCCCCTCTCTGTGAAATCATGGGTAGATCGACGATAGGCCCTGAAATCTTCAACTGTAATGCACCGGACACTGGTAATATGGAAGTGTTGGTGAGATACGGTTCAGATGAACATAAAGAACGCTGGCTGAAGCCCTTGCTTGCTGGGGAAATCCGCTCATGCTTCTCGATGACAGAACCGGAAGTGGCGTCCTCCGATGCGACCAATATCGAATGCAGGATAGAAAAGACGGGTAATGAGTATGTCATAAACGGCCGAAAATGGTGGTCTTCAGGAGCAGGCGATCCCCGATGCAAGATCGCCATCGTCATGGGTAAGACGGATCCTGAGGCGTCCAAGCATGAACAACAGTCAATGATTCTTGTACCGCTGGATACACCGGGTGTCAAAATCGAGAGAATGCTCCCTGTGTTCGGTTATGATCATGCCCCGCATGGCCATGCCGAAATCACTTTTGAAAATGTGAGGGTCCCGGCAACGAATATTCTATGGGGTGAAGGCAAAGGATTTGCGATTGCCCAAGGAAGACTCGGACCTGGAAGGATACATCATTGCATGAGGTTGATCGGCGCTGCTGAAAGAGCTCTTGAAGAATTATGTAAGCGCATTCAAAAACGTGTCGCTTTTGGTAAAACATTGGCGAGACAAGGTGTGATCATGGAGTGGGTTGCTGATTCACGAATTGAAATCGAACAAGCAAGACTTCTGACCTTAAAAGCTGCTTATATGATGGATACTGTCGGGAACAAGGAAGCGAAGGCAGAGATTGCCATGATAAAAGTGGTGGCACCAAATATGGCCTTGAATGTGCTTGACAGGGCCATCCAAGGATTTGGAGCTGCTGGAATTTCCGATGATTTCCCTTTTGCTGCACATTGGGCAAATGCACGGACTTTAAGGCTTGCTGATGGTCCCGATGAAGTTCACCGCTCACAAGTTGCCAAGATAGAACTTCGAAAATACCAACAAAAGCATGAGGTGAAAATATGAAAGTTCCCGACTTATTCGATTTAACTGGAAAGACGGCGATCATAACCGGTGGAGGAAGAGGATTGGGAGCACAAATAGCGACCGGCTTTGCCGAAGCCGGGGCAAATGTCGTTCTTTGTTCGCGGAAGAAGGAGGCATGCGACGAAGTTGCTTCACAAATCGAAAAGCTTGGAGTCAAGACGCTTTCCCTGAAGTGTGATATCACCAATCCGTCAGATGTACAGGAAGTTGTTAACGAAACGCACCGTGAATTTGGCGCCATTGATATTTTAGTAAACAATAGCGGGGCATCCTGGGGGGCACCAGCCGTCGACATGCCCCTTGAAGCATGGCAGAAGGTGATGAATGTCAATGTAACCGGAACCTTTATCATGAGCCAGACAACAGGCAGGGTCATGATTGAACAGGGACATGGGAAAATCATAAATATCGCTTCCGTTGCCGGATTAGGGGGAACCGACCCGAGGGTGCTCGATACGGTCGGATATAATACGAGTAAAGGGGCGGTCATTACTTTAACGAAGGATTTAGCTGTTAAATGGGGTCAGCATAATATCAATGTTAATGCAATCGCACCCGGTTTCTTTCCGACAAAAATGACGAAAGGTGTTCTTGAGCAAGGAAAGAATCCTATCTTGGATTCCACGCCGCTAAAAAGATTAGGGAGTGATGATGATTTGAAAGGGTCAGCGGTTTTCCTGGCCTCAAAGGCATCCGATTTTGTGACGGGAAATATCTTGATTGTCGATGGGGGTTCACATGCAAAGTAATGAAAGATAAGTAAATATGGCTGGAGGGTATGAAATGATGAATGAAAAAAAATGGCTTTCCGTTTATCCTGATTCAATTTCAAAGGAAATAAAAGTCCCTGAATTTCCGATGCAAAGGATCCTTCAAAATGCATGTCAGTCCTATCCAAACAATACAGCTATTACTTTTTATGACAGAAAGATAACCTATCAGGAGCTTTTTCATGCATCGCAAGCCTTTGCTTCGGCCCTGCAAAAAAAAGGTGTTCAAAAAGGCGATCGTGTCGCCATCATGCTGCCTAACTGTCCGCAATACGTTATAGCTTACTATGGATCATTGGCAACAGGAGCCATTATCACCCAAATCAACCCAATGCTGGTTGAAAGGGAGCTGCAGCATATTTTACAGGACTCCGGTGCGGAAACGATCGTTGTATTGGATGGATTATACCCGAAGGTGAAAAGTGTGCAGCAACACGCCAATCTGAAAAATATCATCGCCGTAAGCCTTCAGTCTTCGGATGCAGATTTCCAGCCTGATGCTTCTTTTAACCAATTCATGAAGACAGGGGACGGTAATATCAATCACGTATCAATCGATCCGGAAAATGATATAGCCGTTCTTCAGTATACAGGAGGAACGACCGGCCGTTCAAAAGGGGCGATGCTGACTCACAGAAATATTCTGGCCAATGTCATTCAATCGTATGAATTCTTCAAGCATGAATTAAAAATGGGTTCTGAAAGAACGCTGTCGGTCATCCCGCTTTTTCATGTTTTTGGAATGACGTCCGCAATGAATTTATCCGTGTATATCGCGGGTGATTCCATCATGCTGCCACGATTTGAAATAGAAGAAGTGCTGGAAACGATTAAGCGTGAACAGCCGACCACTTTTCCTGGTGTACCAACCATGTATGTAGCGTTGACGAATCATCCAAAGGCAGAAGAATATGGAATGGGCTCAATTCGGGTCTGCAACAGCGGAAGTGCACCGATGCCTGTGGAACTGCTGCGTGAGTTCGAACGAAAATCGGGTGCGAAGATATTGGAAGGCTATGGTCTTACGGAAGCTTCGCCAACAACTCATTGTAACCCGGCATTTGCAAAAAGGAAGCCTGGGAGCGTCGGAATTGGTTTCCCATCGACTGAATATAAAGTGATGGACCTGGGGGACGGGACAAAAGAAATGGCCCCTGGCGAATTGGGGGAATTGGTCGTCAAAGGACCTCAAGTGATGAAAGGTTACTGGAATATGCCGGAGGAAACGGCGGTGACCCTGCGGGATGGTTGGCTTTATACGGGTGATATCGCCAAAGTTGATGAAGACGGGTATCTCTATATTGTCGACAGGAAAAAAGATTTGATCATCGCAAGTGGTTATAATATTTATCCGCGAGATGTGGAGGAAGTTCTCTATGAACATCCTGCTGTCCAGGAAGCGGTTGTCATCGGAGTTCCAGATGCTTACCGAGGGGAGTCGGTAAAAGCTGTGCTTGTACTTAAACATAATAAAACGGCAAATGAACGGGAAATCATCGATTACTGCCGAGCAAGCCTATCGGCTTATAAAGTTCCGAATTTCGTTGAATTTCGTTATGAGTTACCGAAAACAAATGTCGGAAAGATTTTAAGGCGGGCTTTAAGAGAAGAACTTTCCAGGAAATAAGAGGGCTTTGATAGTACGAACGCGTATGATATCAATTCAACTGAAATTTTAACAGATTGCGAGGATGCAAACATGAAAGAAAAAATGACAGAACATAGCATACGCTTATTTGAAAAGAAGGGCTTTAGTGAAACGTCGATTTCCGATATCGTCGAGTCGGTCGGGGTTACGAAGGGAACGTTTTATTATTACTTTACGAGCAAAGAGCAGTTGCTTATGGATATTCATCTAGCTTATATAGACGAGTTGCTTAGTGAGCAGGAAATAATCATGTTGGAGCCTGGCAAAAGCTGTAAGGATCAGCTTTTCGATATGGTATTGATGTTATTAAAAAGCATCAAAACCAAAAAATCCAGCGCAACGGTCTTTTTCCGTGAAATGAAAAATCTAAGTGACGAAAAACTTGCACAACTCCTTCCTAAGCGGGATGAGTTCCGTAATAAAATCGAGCAAGTGCTGAATAGCGGCATCGAGAACGGAGAACTACGTTCCAATCTCGATGCATCCATCATCTCTTTTGCTATTTTGGGTGTGGCCAATTGGAGCTATCATTGGTTCGACCCAGAAGGTGAAAAAACCGAACAGGAAGTTGCAGCCATTTTTATGGGGATGATTCTGCAGGGAATTGAAGCGTGACCGGGTTACATACTAACCAGTTAGCAGAAGGGAGATAGAAGGCATGACCAACAAGCAAATTCAATCAATAACCGTAATTGGGGCTGGGCAGATGGGGCATCAAATTGCGATGCTGGCTGCACTTGGAGGTTACGAAACGATTCTTCAGGATGTTCAGGGAGACGCGTTGAATACAGCCCAAGAAAAATTGGATGTCATTTTGACTAAATGGGTTCAAAAAGGAAAATTGTCCGAAGATCGTAAGTTGGCTGCTTTTAACCGTCTTCAATATACCACCGATCTTGAGAAAGCGGCCAGTGGAGCTGATTTGATCATTGAAGCGGTTGTTGAAAAACTTGATGTGAAACGGGAAGTCTTTGCTAGACTTGAAGAATTGGCCCCAGCAGAAACCATTTTTGCTACGAATAGTTCAACGATTGTTAATAGCCTGATTGCGAGTGTGACGAATCGTCCGGATAAGTTCATTAATATGCATTTCTTTTTCCCGCCTCTAATAATGGATTGTGTTGAAGTTGTCATGAGTGATCAAACATCGGAGGAAACAGCGAGGCTTGCGATGAAAGTCACAGAAAAAATGAATAGGACAGGAGTTTTGTTGAGGAAAGAGATATCGGGTTTCGTAGCCAACCGAATTTTGGGAGCTTTGCAGCGTGAGGCCTTATATTTGTATGAAGAAGGGATTGTGGACTATAAGGATATCGATTTAATTTGCAGAAAAGCTTTAGGCCACCCCATTGGCCCTTTTGAACTGATGGATCTATCAGGTATTGATGTAGGATATTTTGTCATGCAGCAGCGATACAATGAAACTGGAAATCCAGAAGACAAGCCAAATGCTTGTATTGAAGAAAAGGTGAATAAAGGACATTTAGGAAGGAAAACAGGAAAAGGCTGGTATGATTATCCAAACCAAGGAGTGAAGAATTGATGACAAAATTAATTAGAGTGGTTAAGGAAAATAGGCTTGCGGTCATCACCATCGATAATCCTCCATTAAACGTAATCAGTAAACAAGTATTCAGAGAATTGGGAGAAACATTCGATGAACTTTCAAAAGATACTGAAACTGTTGCAGTACTCATAACCGGTGCAGGCAATATCGCATTTGCGGCTGGTGCCGATATAAAAGAATTCCCTAACATGATGGGGAACCCGAACATGAAAGAAATGGTAAAGGAAAGTCATGCTGTCCTAACCAAAATCGACCAGTTACCTAAACCTACTATAGCTGTATTAAATGGCCTGACTTTGGGAGGCGGATGCGAACTGGCTCTGGCCTGTGATTTGCGAGTGGCAGAAACACAGGTTCAAATTGGTCTGCCTGAAGTGAAATTGGGCTTATTTCCTGGAGCTGGCGGTACACAGCGTTTGTCCAGACTTGTAGGAAACGCAAAAGCAAAAGAGATTATATTTACCGGTGATCCGCTTGGTGCCATAGAAGCGGAAAAGATCGGGCTTGTCAATAAAGTCGTTGAGCAAGGCTGCGGCTTATCGGAAGCGAAAATCTTGGCCTCACGATTGACAAGGCACTCACTTCAGGCACTTTCGAGAATCAAGAAAGCGATTGATGAAGGAAGTGAGGCAACGCTTGAACAAGGTCTAGAGATTGAAACGAATCTTTTTGAAGAAATCTTCCAAACTGAAGATGTTAAAGAAGGGGTTTCCGCTTTCTTGGATAAACGTAAACCAGCTTTCGTACATCGTTAATCAAGGAGGGGTCTTATGCATGAATTTGAAGTCAACGTCCGTTTTTCCGAAACGGATGCTTTGGGCCACATCAATAACACAAGCTATTTCATATACCTCGAAGAAGCACGAATGAAATTTTTTGAAGCTTTAGGCCTAGCGGCGAATGTCGAATCTTGGAATTTTTTGTTAGCCTCCACTAAATGCGACTTTATTGCTCAGGGATATTTCAATCAACTATTGACCATCCGTACATCTTTGACAAAAGTAGGGACGAAAAGTTGTGAAATGGCCCATGATATCCTCTGTTCACAAACTGGGGAAGTGATCGCTAGGGGAAGTGCAGTTTTAGTCTGTTTTGATTTTTTGAATCAAAAAAGTGAACCTATTCCTGAATTTATTAAAGAAAAGCTCATTTCACATCTTGTTCATAAATAGAATGTCAAAAGTCTAAAGGAGTGGAAGAACATGGTTGACGATACGATCCCTGTTCGGCCCGGCGAGGAACTGAATGTTGGTGCATTAGAAGGTTTCCTAAGGAAAAATGTATTGGACCTTCCAAATGAACCGTTAGAATTGCAACAATTTTCCACGGGCTATTCCAATTTGACCTATCAACTGAAAATTGGTGAGTGGGAGGCTGTCCTCAGAAGGCCACCACTTGGTCCTGTTGCTCCAAAGGCACATGATATGAAGCGTGAACATCATATCCTATCTTCAATCAACCCATATTTTCAGGCAGCTCCCGAGCCTATTCTGTTCTCGGATGATGAATCGATTGCGGGGGCCCCTTTTTTCCTAATGGAAAGGAAACATGGAATTGTAATAGATACTGAATTTCCCAAGGGAATCGAGCCTACTGTTGAAAAGTGCAGACAGCTTTCATATGTGATGATCAACCGGCTTGCTGATCTTCACTCGATTCCCTATGAGAAAACGGGATTGGTGGAAATTTCCAAACCTGAAGGGTTCATTGAAAGACAAGTGCGCGGATGGATTTCCCGCTATGAGAGAGCAAAGACAGATGAAATCAAGGAAATTCGTCCGCTTATCGATTATTTTCAAGAGAATATCCCAAAATATAGCCAGACTTCAATTATCCATTATGACTATAAGATCAATAATGCCATGTTTAACAAGGACCTTACAGAGATGGTTGGTTTATTTGATTGGGAAATGTCCACCGTTGGTGATCCGCTAGCCGATTTAGGAGTGGCTTTAAGCTACTGGACGGAAAGCGGTGACCCGGAACTTATCAAATTCGGTGTGGGTCAAGCGTCAATCACGACTTTATCGGGTTTCCTGACACGCAGGGAATTTATCGAGACGTATGCAGCAAGAAGCGGCAGGGATGTTTCCAACGTCGATTTTTATTTAACCTTTGGTTACTTTAAGTTAGCTGTCATCCTTCAGCAAATCTATTATCGATATAAAAAAGTCCAGACTAATGATCCCCGTTTTTCCAAAATTGAAAA
>NZ_JBHVQU010000100.1:0-15336 GCF_042886655.1 Peribacillus sp. NPDC058002
GCTTTTAATGCAGTTAGGTTCTATCATAAACATGTATTTAAAATACTTGTTTATGAAGAGGGGTTTACCTATGCTATCCCAAAAAACTATTGATGTTATCAAATCAACTGTACCTGTATTAGAAGTGCATGGTACAACAATCACAACTGTATTCTATAAAAATCTTTTCGAAGCACATCCTGAATTATTAAATGTTTTTAATCACGCCAATCAAAAAAAGGGGCGTCAGCAAAATGCACTGGCCAACACAGTTTTGGCAGCAGCTAAATATATAGATCAACTCGAAACGATATTACCTGCCGTGAAGCAAATAGCACAAAAACACAGAAGTCTTGCCGTTAAAGCCGAACATTATCCTATTGTTGGAGAATTTCTATTAGGTGCAATCAAGGAAGTGTTGCAAGATTCAGCTACAGAAGAAATCCTCCAAGCTTGGGGAGAGGCCTATGGAGTCATTGCCGATGCTTTCATTAGCATCGAAAAGGAAATGTACGACGAAGCTTCCAATCAGGTCGGTGGATGGTCTGATTTCAAACGATTCACAGTGGCGGAAAAAGTACGGGAAAGTGACGTAATCACATCCTTTTATTTAAAACCTTCAGATGGAGAGAAGGTTCCATCATTTCTTCCTGGACAATATATTACCATTCGGATCGAGATACCGGGTGAACGCTATCTATTCAACCGTCAATATAGTTTGTCTGATGTTCCAGGAAAAGATTATTTCCGGATTTCCGTTAAAAAAGAAAAGCCGGGAACCTCTCCTGATGGAAGGGTCTCCAACTACTTGCATGAATCCATTCAGGTGGGTGACAGTATTGACGTAACGGCTCCTGCAGGTGATTTCACAATCGATTTGGAAAAACGAACACCGGCAGTATTCTTGAGCGGAGGCGTTGGCATAACACCTTTCATGAGTATGGTCCATGAGATAGCTGAACAAACACCCGAGCGTCATGTACAATTCATTCATGCTTCCGATAATGGTCGGTTACAGCCGTTCAGAATGGAACTGACAGAACTAGCCCAAAAGCTTACCAGCTATCAATTATCCTTTGTCTTTAAAAATCCGGGCCAGGATGATAAGAACCTGCCGAATTTTATAAAGGCAGGGTATATCGATAAGGAATTATTGAGCGGTTTTGTTAAACCTGAAGCTGATTATTATGTGTGTGGCCCTGTTCCATTCATGAAGGCGATCATTACTTATTTAAAAGAGCTGGGGATAGATGCGGATAAAATCCACTATGAGTTCTTCGGCCCGGCAATCGCGTTATAAGGTTCATACATCGTAGGAATGTTATTGACATCAAGCAGATAATTTTGCATACTATATTAAAACAATGAACGTTGAGAGAAGATTAGTATGCGAGAATCACTGTGACAGAGAGCGGCGTCAATTGCTGGAAGACCCGCGACAGGAAAACGCAGAACCTGCTTCTTGAGTCCTATGCAAAACATAGGCGCAAATCCTGGCGTTATCAGGCAAAGTGGAATGCATGAACTTGCATTCAATGAAGGTGGTACCACGGAGAGCAGCCCTTTTCGTCCTTATTTCAAGGATGAAGAGGGCTTTTTTTCATGTCTTAGATATTTATTGGAGGAAGTAATCGATGGAAAAGAAACGCATCGTTGTAAAGATAGGAAGTAGTTCTTTGACCAACACAAAAGGTGAAATCGACCAAAAAAAATTTTCCGATCATATCCAGGCAGTGGCAGCTTTAAGGAAAGCGGGACATGAAGTTGTCCTTGTTTCATCAGGTGCTGTAGCAACAGGTTTTCGCAAGCTCGGCTATCCTACGAGACCTGTCACTCTCAAGGGAAAACAAGCTGCTGCAGCGGTTGGGCAAAGCCTATTGATTCAATCATATATGGAACAATTAGGTCATTTTGGAATCGTTCCTGCGCAGATTTTGTTAACAAGGAAAGATTTCTCGAAAAAAGATAGATATAAAAATGCATATGCGACATTGATGGAATTGCTTGAACGCGGCATCCTTCCGATTATTAATGAAAATGATACAGTATCGGTCGAGGAGCTGACTTTTGGTGATAATGATATGCTATCCGCCTTAGTAAGCGGACTGGTCCACGCCACCAACCTGATCATATTAACGGACATTAATGGGCTCTATGATTCCAATCCACAGACAAATCCAGGGGCGAAACGATTTGATAAGCTAACCGAAGTAACAGCGGATTTATTGCAAATGGCAGAAGGTGCAGGATCCAATGTTGGAACCGGGGGGATGAAATCTAAGTTGATTGCAGCCCAAACTGCATTGTCTCTTGGGGTGAAAGTATTCATTGGTTCTGGTTATGGGAGTGATAAACTTCTAACCATCCTCGAAGGCAAAGGTGACGGCACGTATATTGGGAATGATGTCTTGATGACGGTAACGAAAAACAAACAATGGATATCCCTTCATTCACAAGTATCCGGGAAAATTTTCGTTGATGAAGGTGCCGAGAGGGCTTTAGTTTCAAATGGCAGCAGTCTGCTGCCAGCTGGAATTTACGAAATTAAAGGAGTCTTCAATAAGGGGGATGTTGTCGAAGTCTATGGTGCAAATGGATTATTGGGGCGGGGTGAGGTCCTATACTCCGACGAAGAATTAAAACAGGCGATGGGAAAGAGGACATCCGAGCTTGTGATCACTTCCATAGAAGTGATTCATCGCGATAAATGGGTGAAAGCATAAAAATCAATTTTTGTGAAGGAAAAGGGGGCATTTGAAAATGAATGAAGTGAAGGCGAAAGGAAAGGCAGCCAAAGAAGCCAGTTATCAGTTAATAGGATTGAGTACGGAACAAAAGAACGAGGCACTTGGGAACATTGCTAAGCAACTTATTATCGATAAAGATTTCTTGATAGAAGAAAACCAAAAGGATCTGGAAGAAGGCAGGAAAAAAGGCTTCAGTGAGTCTACATTGGATAGAATTATGTTAAATGCTAACCGTATTGATGACATGGCTGAGGCCATTATGCTTTTAAGCGAATTAAATGATCCAGTTGGGGAACAATTGGAGACGATCGAAAAAGAGAATGGTTTATTGATTAAAAAGTTACGGGTGCCGATCGGTGTAATCGGGATGATTTATGAAGCCAGGCCTAACGTGACCATCGATGCAGCTACATTGTCCTTGAAAACGGGGAATGCCGTTATATTAAGAGGCAGCTCGTCAGCCAAAAACTCCAATATGGCTCTAGTATCATCCATTCATAAGGCATTGGAGTATACGGAAATTCCTGTAGAAGCTGTTCAGTTGATCGAGGATACGAGTCGAGAAACCGCTAAGGAACTTTTTCATCTTAATGAGTATTTAGATGTTTTGATTCCACGAGGCGGAAAGAATTTAATTGAAACGGTCATTAAGGAGTCCACTGTTCCGGTTCTTGAAACAGGAGCAGGCAATTGCCATATCTTCATCGATGAGACCGCAGATATCACGATTGTCGAGAAAATTGTCTTAAACGGTAAAACTCAGCGTCCATCCGTATGCAATGCTATCGAGGGGCTTCTGATTCATGAAAAATGGTTTGAAGAAAACGGAGTGCGTATTTTGGAACTCCTGGACGAAAAGGGTATTGAAATATATGGGGATGAAGCGGTTTGCAGCTCCTTTCCAAGAGCCAAAACGGCTACGGAGGAAGATTGGTCAACGGAGTACCTGGCTTTAAAAATCAGCGTGAAAACTGTCAAAGGTGTATTCGATGCGATTGAACATATTAACCGATACGGTACCAAGCATTCTGAAGCAATCCTGACGAGGGATGAACAAAACGCTTCCGCATTTTTGAATAAAGTAGATGCCGCAGCAGTTTATCACAATGCTTCCACCCGTTTTACCGATGGCTTTGAATTTGGTTATGGTGCAGAAATCGGCATTTCGACACAAAAGCTGCATGCACGTGGACCAATGGGTTTACCTGCCTTAACATCAAGCAAGTACTTCATTTACGGCCAGGGGCAAATCCGGGAATGAAATTCATTTCCTTCATGGAAGGTTATTAAAACTCAATTAAGGGTATTGTATAATACATTACTTTTAAAGGAGCAGATACCATGGACAAGAGGTTTATAGCAATATATGAAAATGCAAATGAAGCGATTTCAGCAGTGGAAAACCTAAAGACACAAGGATATACATCCAATCAAATATCAGTAGTGGCAAAAAACATTGATCAATTACCCAGTGAAGCCGAGGAAGTCGCCCCGGCAAAGACTGATGGATTAGTAGCTGGGGCAGCAGCCGGCGGAGCTGTCGGATTAACAGGCCTGCTAATTGGAATGAGTGCATTGGCCGTACCAGGAATTGGTCCGATATTGGCAGCAGGACCTATTTTCGCAACTTTTGGCGGAGCCGCTGCCGGGGCAGCATCGGGAGCAGGCGGATTGAGAAAGCCATTATTGGATATTGGACTGGAGGAATCCGAAGTCGATCAATATGTGGAGGATATTAAAGCAGGGAAAATCCTTGTCATCGCCGATCCTTTTTAAGTCCGTAAGTAAAACCACCTTGAATGTTATAAAGTTTGATAACTGCTAGAATGCCCGCAAAAAATAAAAATTTATTAAAAACCCCGTTCAGGATTTCTTGAACGGGGTTAATATGTTTGTAGACTAATTTTATTGTCTGTACCGATAAAATCAAAAGGAATTCCACATTTGTATGAAGAATAAAAGGAATATGTCCTGTTACAGAGAAAGGAAGGGGAATTATGGAAAAAAGTAGATGATCATGCCGCTTTAAGAAATTAAAAAGGATTTTTCATGATGATTTTCACCTAAAGAATCATTATACTGATGTTAATGTTAAAAGTATATTCCAGTGATGAAAAAAAAAGTTTTAATGGTGATGACCTGAATGACCATATTAAATACCAATCGAAATCCTTATGATGAAAAAACCCACGATAACAGGGTTTTTTATTTTTCAAAGTCATTAATAAAGTGAAATATCTAATATCTAAATATAATGCAGAAATACTATTTTAGAAGTTTCACATGGCTTTTCTTATTGTGGCTTTGAATGAAAAACTTTGCGGCATTCTTAGCTTGCCAGGTTATATCCAGTCCTTGTATAACAAGGTCTGGAATAAATTACAGGTTACTTTTAGCTTTTATCCAATAAACCAAAATGATTTACGTTGGAGGTGGGTGTTTTGATAAAAATAAAACTCGTTGTTCCTCGAAAAGGGTATATTACGGATGCTTTTGAAAGGTTTGAGGAATTCAACAAGTTGGAAGAATCGGACAACAATGATAACGGTTCAGTGAAGTTTGTTTTAGAGGAGGTGGTTGAGGATGCCGATAAGATTGGGAAGTTGAAGCTGGATGCTGATGTGATCATTTCAAGGGGTTTGATCACGAAACTATTAAAAGAAAGCAATGAATTCATTCCAATCGTCGATATACCTGTCCAAGGGATTGACCTCATTCGTTCCCTATATGATTGCAAGGCACGTTTTGGCAGTAAAAAAGTGGCCGTTATAGGAGCGTTAAACATGATTTATGGGGTGGAGAACCTTTCGGATATTGTTGATTTGCCAATTCAGTCCTATATATTAAATGATATCGAGTCCTCAGTCAGTTTAGTGGATTTGGCAGCCAGAGAAGGTTGTGAGGTGGTGTTAAGTGGTTTAAGTACCTGTAAATATGCTGAAGAGATAGGGTTGGGAGCCATTCTGGTTGACACGGGAAAGGAATCATTTCGGCAGGCGTTGATTGAGGCGAAAAGAGTAGCTCTTGTCAGCAGAAGGGAACAGGAGAAGACCAAGCGTTACCAAACGATTCTTAATTATGCCTATGAAGGGGTTATTGCTATAGATTTAAAAGGGCGAATATCTGTATTCAATACGGCGGCTCAGGAGATATTATCGATTTCCAAGGGGAGCTTAATTGGAAATTCTATATACGATATAATAAAGCCCGGGAGATTTCGAAATATGCTTTTAAGCGACGGTGAATACGAAAAAGATACCGTTGCTTACCAAACGATTCAATTATCGGTAAAAAAAGTTGCGATATTTTTAAAGGGTAAAAAAGTGGGGGATATGGTAGCCTTTCAAGATGTTACCCGCATTCAAGAGATGGAAGGGAAGTTCGTTAGAAAACTTCATTCACGCGGACATGTGGCCAAGTACACATTTGATGATATATTGTATCGAAGTCCCGAAATTAAGAGGACGATTGAAACAGCCCAACGTTATAGTGAAGTAGATTCAAATATTCTTATAATTGGAGAAACTGGAACGGGCAAGGAAATATTCGCCCAAAGCATACATAATCATAGCAACCGGAAAAATAACCCGTTTGTAGCCATTAATTGCGCGGCGCTTCCCGAAAATCTATTGGAAAGTGAGCTTTTCGGATATGCAGAAGGAGCTTTCACGGGAGCTATGAAAGGCGGAAAGCTAGGATTTTTTGAACTGGCTCATAGAGGTACGATTTTTTTAGATGAAATAGGGGAAATCTCCCCAAAAATGCAAAGCCGGCTGCTACGTGTCCTCCAAGAGCGGGAAATCATGCGTATCGGTGATGATAAAGTAATTCCCGTTGATGTGAGAATTGTGTCTGCAACGAACAAAGACCTCATGCAAATGGTGAAAAGTAATGACTTTCGGGAGGATCTGTATTATCGCTTGAGTGTACTGGACCTTGTATTGCCTCCACTTCGGGAACGCAGAGAAGATATTCCGGTATTGGTGAATGCTTTTATTCAGAAAGGTCATTCGGATCAAAAACAAATTAAGATTACGGAAAATGCCATGAAAAAGCTGAGCGAAGAGAATTGGGAAGGGAATATTCGCCAATTGCAAAATTTTTGTGAGCGATTATGCGCTCTTTATAAAGACAAGTTAATTGATGTGTACGATATTGAAATATATTTTCCCAATAGAAGTAAAAAGAAAATACAGCTATCGAAACAAGACGAAGAGATGGATATGTCCCCTGGGATGCATTTATCCGAACGTGAAAGAATTGTTCAAATGTTAATTAAGGTTAATTTTAATAAAGGAAAAGCTGCCTTTGAGTTAGGGATGAGTCGCACGACTTTATGGAGAAAGATGAAAAATTTGAATATTGAAACAGATTGAAACGTAATGAAACTAAATGATTCATTTTGAAACAATTTGTTACATTTATTTATGTCTTGATATAAGGGCTAATTGGCTTCTTTCTTGAATAAACTGATGTTTTTTATGTTGGCACAATAATTGTATATATAACCATGCAGTAGGAAAGATATTTCCTTCAAGGTTAACATGAAAGGGTTGGTGTGAAGGTGAGTCATGTAGTGTATATTCCTCAAGATATTGAGAAAGAGGGGAAAAGTTATTTAGTGGAAAAAGGCTATAAGATTAAAGTAGGGTCTGATTTGTCGCAAGAAATTCTTATGGAAGAAATCAAGGGTTGTGATGCAGTACTAACGAGATCAACGGCTGTAATAAATAAAGAAGTCATTCAAGCAGCTGAAAACCTCAAAGTGATTGCCAAGTATGGTGTGGGCTTGGACAATATTGATATCGAAGCTGCTACAGAGCGAGGCATTTATGTAACGAATACACCAGAGGCAAATGCGAATTCTGTAGCTGAACATGTAATGGCATTAATTTTATCATTGTCCAAAAACTTAAGCTTGGCTGATAAAGAACTGCGCAGCGGGAATTTTGCTATTCGTAATCAACTTTTTGGCATGGACTTGGAAGGCAAGACTTTGGGGATTATCGGACTGGGGAGAATCGGCAGAATACTGGCAAAAAAGGCTTACCAAGGCTTTGATATGAAAGTGATTGGCTACGACCCCTATGTTACAGCCAAAACGAATTCGGAGTTGGAGATAGTAGCAGATTTAGAATGGGTATTCAGAAACTCTGATGTTATTAGCCTGCATCTGCCATTAACGAAAACAACAAAAGGGATAATAGGTAGCCGTGAGTTTTCCTGGATGAAACCTTCTTCCTATTTTGTAAACGCTTCCAGAGGCGGTGTGGTGAGGGAAAGTGATTTAGTAAATGCTTTGCAAGCGGGCCAGATTGCCGGCGCTGGAATAGACGTATTTGAAGTTGAACCTCCTGATAAATGGAACCCCCTTTTTAAATTGGATAATGTGATTGTCAGTCCTCATAATGCGGCATTGACGAAGGAAGGCTCGATACGCATGGCTGTACATGCAGCAATGCAAGTGGAACAAGTTCTAACAGGCCTGAAACCGAATTGGGCTGTAAATGAGCCCTTAACTAAAAGGCTATCAATGTAATAATACAGAAAAAAATATCTGTTTTTTCAGAAAACAGGTGATTGGGTGGTTCAATGGCATTTGTTGATAAGGATGGTGAACAAATGAAGAAAATGATCTATGTGATAAGTGCAATACCGGCACTTGGCTCGCTTGTGGTTATCAATCGGATTGAACCTTATGTTTTAGGGATGCCATTTGTTCTTTTTTGGGCCATTTTATGGGTTTGTCTTACATCAGTGTTTTTAATAATTGCTAATAAACTTGATCCTGCAACCGAGGAGGAAGAAGACTGATGAATGAAGCCCTGCTTGTTATCCTTTTCTTTTTGGTTCTGTGTATTTGGTTAGGGCTTCAAGCTCGAAAAGGTAAGAATATGAGTTTGGAACAATGGGCTATAGGCGGAAGGGGTTTCGGCAGCTTTTTGCTCTTCTTCTTGATAGCAGGTGAAATGTTTACGACATATACGTTTTTGGGGGCAAGCGGCGGTGCATATAGATCTGGTATGCCTCCTGCCTTATACGCTTTCAATTGCTTCTATTTTGTAATCGCCTATTGGCTTTTGCCGCCTATTTGGAGATATGCCAAAAAAAATAATGTCATATCTCAATCTGATTTTTATGATAAAAAGTACAATAGTCCGGCTTTAGGAGTTCTTGTGGCGGTAATTAGCGTCATTTCAATTATTCCATATCTGATCATGCAGTTGAAAGGGTTAGGAATTATCGTATCGGAAGCCTCCTATGGGTCCATTTCGCCAAATGTGGCCATAGTTGTAAGTGTCATTGCGATCACAATTTATGTAACTGCTTCAGGGATGCATGGGGTGGCGTGGACCGCGGTCATTAAAGATATCATGATTCTGACTGTAGTCGTCATCATGGGGATTTATTTTCCTCTTCATTATTACGGTGGTTTACAGCCCATGTTTGAAGCAATCGATACAGCAAAACAAGGTTTGTTGATTTTCCCGGAACAAGGTTTGAGTATCTCTTGGTTTATTTCAGCTACGATCATGACAGCACTGGCATTTTATATGTTTCCTCATATGTTGGCGGGAGTATTCTCTGCAAAAAGTCCAAAATCACTTCGTTGGAATGCTGGGGTTATGCCAATTTATCAAGTAATCATCATTTTTTCGTTATTTATTGGTTTTTCTGCGATTCTCCAAGTTCCGAATCTACAGGGGGCAGAAGCAGACTTAGCTTTATTTAAAATGGCGAAAATGTCATTTGATCCCTGGTTTGTTGGGGTTATTGGTGCATCAGGGGCGATGGCCGCCCTTATACCTAGTTCACTCGTGTTGACGGCAACTGCCACGATACTTTCCAAAAATGTATATAAGGTGTGGAAGCCGAATACATCGGATGAACAGCTTCAAAGACTGAGCAGGATGTTAGTACCTGCCATTTCCATAGTGACTCTATATTTTACGTTTAATGGCGGGGAGTCGATTTTTACGTTGTATCTAATGGCATATAGCTTCATGGCACAGTTATTTCCCGCATTATTTTTTAGCTTGTGGAAAAAGAATCCTGTTACCGTTCAAGGAGCTTTTGCCGGAATGATAGCTGGAATTCTAATTGTCATATACTCGACTACTTCAGGTACGACACTTGCTACTTTATTTCCATCCCTGCCGCAAGTCATACAAGATCTTGATGTAGGGTTAGCCGTATTACTCATCAACATTGCAGTAACTTTGGGAGTGAGTGCCGTTACAAGAAAAACATCAATTGGAATGGAAGAAGATAATAAACAAGCTTTAGGAATGGACAAAACTAGTTAAATGATGGTGGGAATGAGTCCAATTTTTAATTTAATCATAAATTACTAGAACAAAAACACGTACTTGAAAGCGGGAGGCTTGATTATGAAAGTAAGTGGAGGAAGAGCAATCGTAGAAGTAATGGCTAAAGAAGGGGTAAAAAAAGCTTTTTGTGTACCAGGTGAAAGTTATCTAAGTGTAATGGATGCACTATATCAACATCCTGAAATAGAACTTATTTCTGCAAGGCATGAAGGGGGTGCCTCTTTTATGGCGGAAGGGTATGCCAAGGCTTCGGGAGAGGTAGGTGTTTGTATGGCAACGCGTGGAGTGGGGGCTACAAACTTAGCTATCGGCATTCATACTGCTGCCCAAGACTCGACCCCTTTGGTTGCGCTGATTGGCCAAGTCGAACGCCCTTTTAAAGAAAAGGAAGCATTCCAGGAAGTGAATTTGACGGGTTTTTTCAGTCATTTATGTAAATGGACGGTAGAAATCGATCGTGTGGAAAGGATCCCGGAATTATTGCAACGGGCGTTCCATATTGCGCGATCGGGGCGTCCGGGCCCTGTATTGGTGGCTTTGCCGCATGACATGTTAGAAGATGAGGCAGAGTTGAACATAAATCCAACTTATCGCTCGCTTCCTCCTCAACCACATATGGAAGTTGTGAAGCAGGCGATGGATATGATACGAAACGCGGAGCGTCCCGTATTGATTGCTGGCGGGGGTGTAATTCATGCTAAGGCAAACAGGTTGCTTGTACAGTTTGTGGAGGCAATGAAACTTCCTGTCATTACAGCTTTCCGGCGATTTGACGCGTTTCCGAACTCACATCCTTGCTATGCTGGATGGCTTGGGTTTGGGACACCACAATATTTACTTGATGCAATCCGCGATGCAGATGTAGTTTTGGCATTAGGGACACGATTCTCTCAAGTAGGAACACAAGACTACACGTTGATTTCTGAAAATTCAAAACTGATCCATGTGGATATTTGTCCCGATATTTTTGGTAAAGTGTATCCACCTTCACTTGCCATTGAAGCAGATGCCAAGAGCTTCTTGGAACAAGCACTGCAAGCGCCAGAACCAGGATCTATTATTTCAAGCGAAGACCATTTGAAAGAATTGCATGATAAATATATGGAATTTTCTGAACCGAAGGCCGATTACACAGAAGAATTTGTGGATATGGACGGATTGATGCATGATCTTGCCGTCTGTCTGCCGAAAGATACCATCATTACAAATGATGCCGGCAACTTTTTCGGGTGGCTATCCAGATATTACCGTTTCGAGCAAGAAAACACATACGTAGGGCCAACGTCGGGTGCGATGGGATATGGACTGCCTGCTGCTATTGGGGCAAAGCTGGCGCAGCCTCACAAACATGTTGTATCCATTTCAGGAGATGGAGGCTTTATGATGACTTTCCAAGAGATTGAAACCGCTGTACGGTATAAAATTCCGACCATATCAATTGTTGTCAACAACAATATTTACGGAACAATTCGAGTACATCAAGAAAGGCATTTTCCAAATCGGGTCGTTGGAACTGACTTGTCCAATCCTGATTTTGCCGAATTGGCCCGCTTATTTGGAGCGCATGGTGAAAAGGTTGAAAAAAATAGTGATTTTGCGCCAGCCTTGCAAAGGGCGATTGCTTCAGGGCTGCCGGCTGTAATTGAAGTTGCAGTCAATCCAAAGATTCTATCTGTAGGCCAAGATAAGAAGGAAGTACACCAAAGTCTATTGTCCAACAAATAGTTGTGGGGCATATAACTTTGACATTGTTTTTGCATTAGAAGTTAGTAGGAATAATAAAAGATTCTGGGGAGGTTTCACAGATGTTAAAACCATATTTAGTTGTGGAATGGAATGATACGGAAACAGATGCTCAAGGTTGGCTGGTCGTGCATAACTTTGTTAAAGGCTACGCAGGCGGCGGTACAAGAATGCATCCAACTGTCACAAAAGAAGAGGTCGAAAGGTTAGCTGAGGCGATGGCTTATAAGTATGTAGCCGGTGAATCTGAGACGACTGGCGCATGTAAAGCGGGTATTGCCTATGACTATAAAGCGCCAGACGCATATGCGGTGTTAAGAAGATTCCTGATTGCGATGATGCCTTATATAGACATCGGGGTATCTTTAGGCAGTGATTTAGGTACCAAATATGAAGATGTGCTCAAAATATTTAATGAATTTGGTATTGATATCCCTCTTACGAAATCAATGAAGCAGAATCCGAATGTACTACAAGGGATAAAGGACTTTGATGCACTGTTGAAAACAAAAATTGACGGGTTGTTTTTAAACGATGTCGTAACAGGCTATGGTGTAGCATTTTCGGCAGATGAGGCCTGGAAATTTAAAACCGGAAAAGATGGAGCGAGAGTTGTCATTCAAGGATTCGGCTGTGTAGGAGCAAGCTGTGCATTGAAAATGTCCCAGTTAGGTTATAAAGTTGTTGGAATTTCTGATGCAACCCTTTTGGTAACGTGTGAAGAAGGATTAGATGTCCAAAAGCTCATTGATCATAAGAATGTGTACGGAGAAATGGATAAAGACTTTTTTGAACCGCATTATAATGTAAGGTCAAACACGGAATGGCTCGATATAGATTGCGACATTTTAATTCCGTGCGCACTAGAGGATGTCATCCACATATCCAATGCAAAAAGCGTAAAAGCAAGCTTAATTGTGGAAGCGGCAAACATTCCCATTTCTTCTGAGGGAGACGAAATCATAAAACAAAGAGGAATTGATGTTGTTAATGATTTCGTTGCCAACCTGGGGGCGGTAAGGTTTTATGATGTGATTATTTTCGGACTAGTTAAACCAGATCCGCAAGCTGTAGTTGATGATATCGAAAAACTATGCAGGAAAAATACGTTTCAGTTGTTTACAGAAGCAAAAAACCAAAATAAATATCAAAGAGAAGTAGCTTATGAAATATTTAAACCGACAATCAGTGACTTGCTAGAGTATGCTGAGCCTTCCGAAGCGTTATCTGCACAATAATAATGTGGTTTAATTTCAGAATAATGGGAACTCTCGTTATCTTGTGTTAATCATAAAAATGTATAGAGCAGTTTATCGATTAGAAACGGGGGGGAATTCATGCAAACAGTACATGAAAATCAGCCAAAAGAATTACAGCGTTCGATGAAGAGCAGACATTTATTTATGCTCTCCTTAGGTGGGATTATTGGAACAGGTCTCTTCCTGGGATCAGGTTATGCGATTGGTGAAGCCGGACCCGCAGGAGCGATTGTTGCCTATTTGTTCGGTGGTTTATTAATGTACTTGGCGATGATTTGTCTCGGTGAATTATCGGTAGTGATGCCGGTGTCTGGTTCCTTTCAGGTCCATGCAACGAAATTTATTGGTCCCGCCACTGGATTTGTCATTGGATGGATTTACTGGCTGAGTTGGGCTCTTTACGTAGGCTTAGAATTTGTAGCGGCTGGTTTGCTTATGGCTAGATGGTTTCCAAATATACCAGTATGGGTATGGTGTATGATATTTACCGTACTTTTGTTCACAATAAATGCCTTAACAACGAGAAGTTTCGCTGAGACTGAGTACTGGTTCGCAGGGATTAAAGTACTTACTGTTATTCTGTTCATCATTATCGGTGCTGCAGCGATGTTTGGATTGATTCATATGGATGCACAACCTGCTCCGTTTTTATCTAATTTTATGGGTGATGGACTATTTCCTACAGGATTCACGGGTGTGTTTATATCGATGATGACGGTCGTATATGCATTTCAGGGATCAGAAATCATGGGGGTTGCAGCAGGCGAGACGGAAAACCCGCAACAAAGTATTCCGAGAGCGATTCGAAGCATCGTAATACGTGTTCTGCTTTTCTATGTACTGGCAATCTTTGTTCTATCGGCAATCGTTCCGTGGCAAGAAGCTGGGGTGCTGGAAAGCCCATTTGTTACCGTGTTTGAAATGGTAGGTATTCCTTATGCAGCTGACATTATGAATTTCGTAATTTTGACGGCGGTCCTCTCTGTAGGGAACACGGGTCTGTTTGCTTGTACCAGGATCCTTTTCTCTCTTTCTCAAAACGGAATGGCGCCCCCTTTATTTGGAAAGCTAAACCGGCGCGGTGTACCTATTAATGCCTTACTCATCACCCTGGTCTTTGCCTTACTGTCTTTACTTACAAGTGTAGTAGCAGAAGAAACGCTATTTGTTGTGTTACTTTCTATAAGCGGGGTTGGAGGGGTACTTACTTGGATGGCGATTGCGTTCGCACAGTACAGATTCCGTAAGCAGTATATCAGAGAAGGAGGAAAGGTTGAAAATCTGAAGTTTAGAGTACCTTTCTTCCCGTTTGTCCCGATTCTCTGCATCCTTATGTGTCTAGGTATTTTCGTGTTCACCGCTTATGATTCGACACAGCGCAATTCGTTGTATTGGGGATTAGGTTTTGTCGCTGCTTGCTATATATTTTACTATTTTAGATATGCGAGAAGAAAAGTAAAAGTGGAGGTGCCAGCCTTAACAAATGATCAGCCTAATGATTTTGTTCAATAGAGGTTCTAGTAGGAAGCGTTGAAGGATCCATTTAGAAGTTCCCAGTTATAAGCAAAGCTATAATTTAGAAGTTAAAAAATAGAATACGGGGGAAATATTATGCGTTACTTAAATTACATTAACGGAAAATGGCAAACACCAACTACAGGGGAGTATAAGGAAAACCTGAGTCCCCATAATGGAGAAAATTTAGGGGAATTTCCATCCAGTGCGGCCGCAGATTTGCATGATGCAGTGGCTGCCGCAAAAAATTCATTTCCTGCTTGGAAAAAACTATCGTTTCAGCAAAGGGCTACATACTTACAGAAAGCTGCTGATATTTTGAAAAAGAATATGCAGGAAGTGGGGCGGGATTTGATAAAGGAAGAAGGAAAAACATTCCTGGAAGGGATGGGGGAAGCCAATCGAGCTGCCAGCATTCTTGAATATTATGCTGCTGAAGCCCGGCAGCCACTTGGAGAAGTGATTCCTTCAGCGAATGCCAATACATTTTTGTACACAACCCGTACTCCGCTCGGTCCGGTGGGGTTGATTACACCATGGAACTTTCCAATAGCTATCCCTGTGTGGAAACTGGCGCCTGCCCTGATTTACGGGAATACAGTCGTGATTAAACCGGCTGATCTTACACCTAAGTCGGTCTATCATGTGATAAAGGCATTTGATGAAGCTGGTCTTCCGGCTGGAGTCATTAATTGTGTATTCGGAAGGGGTTCGGTCATTGGTTCTGCATTAGTGGAACATCCAGATGTGAAGGCTATATCT
>NZ_JBHVQU010000101.1:0-15307 GCF_042886655.1 Peribacillus sp. NPDC058002
ATAATGGGCAGGATTCATACTCCGTAATCATTGGTAAGGGAGAAAAAGGGACTAAAAAAATAGTCTGGCTTCCTGAGGATAAGAAGAAAGAAATGGTAGTGGAAAACTATAAAGATGGTAAATCAAAAAAAGAGATCTTAAACATTGTCAATGAACAGCTTAATCCCCAAAAAATCATTTCTGTTAAGCTAGGCATGGAAAAGAACGTTCCGCTTTGGGAAGTAACGTATCTTGATGAATCCAAGCGTTTTAACTATGACTATTATGATTTTAAAACTGGGGAATGGCTGAAGTATTATCGAAGCATTTAGAATGGAGGATTAATTTAAAATGAAATTAGCGAAGCGCGTTCAGTCATTAACGCCATCAACAACATTGGCCATCACGGCAAAAGCAAAGGAACTTAAGGCCCAAGGTCTAGATATAATTGGTTTGGGTGCTGGTGAACCAGACTATAATACGCCAAAACATATCATAGATGCAGCCCTTCTTTCCATGAATGAAGGTCAAACTAAATACACGCCATCCGCTGGTCTGCCGAAACTAAAAGAAGCAATTGCGGCTAAATTGAAGCGTGATCAAGGCCTGGAATACAAACCGTCTGAAATTGTAGTTGGCTCAGGTGCAAAGCACGCGCTTTACACATTGTTTCAAGCTATCCTGGATGAAGAAGATGAAGTCATTGTTCCGATACCATATTGGGTGAGCTATCCTGAGCAAATCAAGCTTGCTGACGGTAAGCCTGTTTATGTAGTAGGTACGGAAGAAAATCAATATAAAATCACTAAAGAACAATTGGAACAAGCAATCACCGAAAAAACGAAAGCGGTTATCATCAACTCTCCAAGCAATCCAACGGGCATGCTTTATTCCAGGGAAGAATTGGCGGCTATCGGGGAAGTTTGCCTGGCTCATGATATCTTGATCGTTTCCGACGAAATTTACGAAAAATTGGTTTATGGAAATGCTAAACATACATCCATTGCAGAGATTTCACCAGAATTGAAAAAGCAAACGATCATCATCAACGGTGTTTCTAAGTCGCATTCGATGACTGGCTGGAGAATTGGTTATGCAGTCGGTGATGAGTCCATCATTAAAGCAATGACGAACCTTGCAAGCCATAGCACATCCAACCCTACCACAACTGCTCAATATGGTGCGATTGCCGCTTATGAAGGTACACAGGAGCCTGTTGAAGAAATGCGTCAGTCATTTGAAGGCCGTTTGAATACGATATATGATAAATTGGTTGAAATTCCAGGGATCAGCTGCATTAAACCGCAAGGGGCATTTTATTTATTCCCGAACGTTAAACGTGCAGTTGAATTAACAGGGTACAGCAATGTCGAGGAATTTACGACTGCGTTGCTGGAAGAAGCGCAAGTGGCTGTTATTCCAGGATCAGGTTTTGGTGCACCTGATAACATCAGGCTCTCTTATGCAACTTCATTAGAGTTGCTGGAAGCAGCAGTTGAAAGAATACATTCATTCGTTAAATCAAAAATGGCATAATTTTTCAAAAACCTGCAGACTACCTGGCTACATCAGGGTCTGCAGGTTTTTTTTCGATTATATTTCGATATGGTACTTTCGCGAAGAAGACATGATAAGCGTTTTGCAAAACAAACTTGTAAAGAAAAGTGAAAATCATATATGATTTTTAATAAAAATCGATTGCAATCATATATGATTTCATATATGATGAAAATATGGAAGAGAAAAACAAAAACCCCAGCAAAAAGCAAATAGCATATGAGCACCTTCGTAAATTAATTTTGGATGGAACATATGGTTCTGGACAGCGGATCATTATCGATCAAACGGCAAAAGAACTTAGTTTAAGTCCGATTCCTGTCAGGGAAGCGATCAGGCAACTGGAATCTGATGGTCTTATTCAATATAAGCCTTATAGCGGAGCGGTGGTTACAAGCATTAATGAGAGCGAATACATTGAAACTCTTTCTGTTTTATCTTTGCTTGAAGGATATGCAGCCGCCCTCAGTTCTTTAACGATGAATGATCATGATTTTGAAAATCTAATTAATTTAAACAAAGAAATGGAAAAAGCCCTCCATAACTTTGAATTAGAGCTGTTTGGTAAGTTAAACGAATGTTTCCATGCGGAAATTTATGAAAAGTGCGGAAATTCCTTTTTAAAGGAGGAAATTAAACAGGCGCAACAAAGAATGAATAGAGTCAGAAAATCCATGTTCACCATGGTTCCGCAGCGCGCAGTCCAATCGATTCGCGAACATGAAAGCATCATAAAGCTTCTAAAGGAAAAAGCACCTTTTGAAGAAATTGAATCATTGGTGAGAAAGCATAAACTGAATGCCATCAGCACATTCAAGCAGAGGGCGGAAACTAATCACGATCAGGCACTTTGATGACCTTGGCTTTGTTTTATAATAGTCGATCGATTATTCATAAAAGCAAAGCTATTTTTTTACTTATATTATTCCGAATATTCAAATAATGAAAGGGTGGTAGAAAAAATGTACGAGGAAATCAAAAGTCGTTTAAGAGGATCCATCGCTCCCGTTATCACTCCGTTTGATGACAAGATGGAAGTGGATGTAAAGGCAATTGAAAATCTGGTAAACTGGCACATTGAAAGCGGTTCACATGGAATCTCGGTATGCGGTACTACCGGGGAGCCGAGTTCATTAACGATTAAGGAACGGGAATTAGTGATGGAAACGGCTATTAAAGCAGCAAAAGCCCGTGTTCCAGTTGCACCAGGTACTGGATCTGCCAATCAGAAAGAAACGTTACATTTAACAAAAATGGCACAGGAAATGGGTGCGGATGCTGCTTTAGTCATCGTTCCTTATTACAATAAACCGAATCAACAGGCACTTTACAATCATTTTAAAACGGTAGCCGATTCTGTTGATATTCCGATTATCGTTTATAACATTCCTGGAAGAACGGCGACGAATTTAGAAGTGAAGACATTGGCACGTCTTGCTGAAGATTGTGAAAATATTATTGGTGTAAAGGAATCTAATAAAGATTTCGAACATGTGAACCGTGTCTTATTGAATTGCGGAAGGGATTTTCTCTTATATTCGGGCATCGAATTACTATGCTATCCAATGTTGGCTATTGGAGGGGCAGGACATATAAGTGCTACTGCAAATATCACTCCAAAAGAAGTTGCGGAAATTTATAACCTTTGGGTGGAGGGGGATGTGGATAAGGCACTTGATCTCCATTACAAATTAATGCCATTGAATGATGTTTTGTTTAAAGAAACCAATCCAGGACCATTAAAAGCTGCGATGGGGATGATGGGGAAAATCAATCCTGCATTAAGGCCGCCAATGGGTCCGCCTTCGGAACCATTGGAAAAAGAACTGCGTGAAACCCTTCAATCATACGGGTTGATTGACCCAATAATCCAGTCATAATTGCTAGATCGGGAAGATTGCACGAATCTAATAGATTATTGTCATCTTCCCGAATTAATTTCTAAAGGAGGATTTATCATGCAAACTTTTCCCGTGCAAGATGTCAAGCATTACATCAATGGTCAATTTGTCGATGGAATCTCAGGGAAAACATTTGGAAATTTAAGCCCTTTTAATAATCAGGCAATAAATAATGTGGCAGAAGGGTTTAAAGAGGACATCGATCAAGCGGTAGCCGCTGCAAGAGCTGCATTCGATAATGGTCCATGGAGAACGATGAAAGTGGAAGAAAGATTGAAGTACATTAATAGGATTGCTGATTTAATTGAAGAAAATGCAGAAGAAATTTCCTTTTTGGAATCCCTTGATACAGGGTTGCCGATTAGCCAGACAAAAAAACAGGCGGCAAGGGGAGCGGAGAATTTCCGGTTTTATTCTGAGATGGTGAAAAGCAGGCTAATAGGAGAGTCGTATCAAGTGGATGACACATTCATCAATTATACGATTCATAAACCGATAGGAGTGGCAGGATTAATCACTCCTTGGAATGCGCCATTCATGTTAGAAACCTGGAAGATCGCCCCGGCCCTGGCTACAGGTAATACATGTGTCCTCAAACCGGCGGAGTGGTCCCCATTGACAGCCAATAAATTGGCACAAATCATTGACCAATCGGGTCTGCCGAAAGGCGTATTCAATATCGTTCACGGTTTTGGGGAAACAGCAGGGGCGTCCTTGGTTGCCCATCCTGAAGTCCAATTGATATCCTTTACCGGGGAAACGACGACTGGCGCTGAAATCGTTAAAAATGGTGCAGATACAATGAAACGTTTTTCCATGGAACTCGGAGGTAAATCGCCAGCGGTCATTTTTGAAGATGCCGATCTAGAAAAAGCCCTGGATTCTGTGGTTTGGGGAATTTATTCATTCAATGGGGAGCGCTGCACAGCCAATTCCAGATTATTTGTCCATGAATCGATAATAGACCAGTTCGTTGCAGAATTGAAGGAACGTGTTCATAATATCAAAATTGGAAACCCAATGGACCCAGAAACGGAAATCGGACCGCTGATCCATCGTAACCATTTTAACAATGTCTCCCGTTATCTGGATATAGCAAAAGATGAAGGGGCGGAAATTGTAAGCGGTGCCATACCGAGTGTGTTCAAGGAAGGGAATTATATTGCCCCGACGCTTCTCTTGAACTGTACAAATGAGATGACGGTGGCACAGGAAGAGATTTTTGGACCAGTCATGGCAGTCATTCCTTTCAAGACTGAAGAGGAAGTACTGAGAATGGCTAACGATGTAAAGTATGGGCTCGCTGCTTATGTATGGACCAATGATATGAAACGTGGACATAGGTTTGCACAGGCTGTTGATAGCGGGATGGTCTGGGTGAATTCCCAAAACGTAAGGGATTTGCGGATACCGTTTGGAGGATCGAAATATAGTGGGGTTGGACGTGAAGGTGGCCATTATAGCTTTGAATTCTATACGGAAACACAAGTTATCCACGTAGCAATTGGTGAACATCACATTCCGAAATTTGGAGACGTAAAACAAAATGCTGTTTCTTCTGCTGAAAAATAATCCGTGTTTTATTAAAGAAGGGGAGAATACTATGAATTTTTCTATTATTCGTGTTGCGAGAACGATACTTAATGTAACAGATCTGGATAAATCAAGAGCCTTTTATGTGGATGCTTTAGGTTTCATTGAAACGGAAAGAACGAATGATCACATATATTTACGTGGTTTAGAGGAAGCGCATCATCACTCGCTTATTTTGCAAAAGGCAGAAAAGCCAAGCGTTGAAACAATAGGATACAAGGTTGAAAAAGAGGAAGACCTTGAAGAATTGGAAACTTTTTTCTTATCCAAGGGGATGAAAATGAAGTGGATGCAGGAAGGAACACAGCATGCACTAGGCAAGTCGCTACGAGTTCAGGATATTTCAGGGTTGCCAGTGGAGTTTTTCAGCAAAATGGATAAAGCCGAGAGATTGCTTCAACGATTCGATATGCATAGGGGTTCAAGGGTCCAAAGAATCGATCATGTGAATTGCTGTGTACCAAATGTGCAAAAAGCCTATGATTTTTACGTGAAAGAATTAGGTTTTGCGTGCTCGGAAGACACAGTGGATGAATCGGGCAAATTATGGGCGACGTGGCTTCATAGAAAGCAAACGGTCCATGACCAGGCATTCATGAACGGAATCGGTCCAAGACTACATCATATAGGCTTCTTTCTGCCTGACCCCCTTGCACTTATCCATGCTTGTGATGTACTGGCTTCACTGGGATATGCCCAGTCCATCGAACGCGGACCAGGAAGGCACGGTCTATCCAATGCATTCTTCTTATATTTAAGAGATCCGGACGGTCACAGGATCGAATTATACAATGGGGATTACTTAACGGCTGACCCTGATACTGAACCGATTCATTGGGATTTGAATGATCCAAGACGCCAGACATTCTGGGGAGCCAAAGCTCCGGATTCATGGTTTGATGAGGCATCTGCTGTACTTGATATAATATCAGGTGAAGAAGTTCCTCTTAAAGAACCGATTCTGGCAAAAAGCAAGCCTGAATTCATCATCTAAAGAGAAACGGATTTAGGATGAATGATCGAACGTTCGGCAAGACATACATTGACTCCCACGGTCAATTGGATAGGGCGCTAGTGCGTATAAGCCTGTTCAAAGACCAATTTTCACCATTTAAGGGAACAGAACTGGTGAGTGGTTGATGGAAACTGCTGGATTATCGAAGGTCCGTTTATTGAGTTTATAATGTAACCTTTCAAGAATCAAAGGAAGGAAGATGGATTTGGATATCATTCATGTTCAGCACCCAATTTCCAGTATATATACGGCAGTAGCAGAACCGTGTGTGCTGGCTCTTGGATTTTTCGACGGAGTTCATCTTGGCCATCAAGAATTGATACATCTAGCTAAAAGGATTGCCATACAGCAAGATTTGAAATTGGCAGTCATGACATTTTTTCCGCATCCAAAGCAAATCTTAGGAAACGCTCAACCCCAAACATATATGACTCCTTTAGAGCAAAAAGCAAAAATCATGCAAGGTTTAGGTGTAGAAACCTTGATAGTCGTGAACTTCGATTCCGCATTTGCCCATCTTTCACCTACTGGCTTTATCGAGGATTATCTATGTGGATTTAAATGCAAGCATGCCGTGGCTGGATTCGATTTCCGCTATGGACATAAAGGGGAAGGGAATATGGAAACGCTGAAAATCGAAGGTAAGCGATTTTTTGAAGTGACGGAAATGAAGAAGTTTGAAATCGATCATGAAAAAGTAAGTTCCACTAAGCTTAGAAACTTGATTGCAGAAGGTCGGTTCGCAGATATCCCGCCATTCCTTGGCACATACTTTGAAAGCCAAGGGACAATCAAATCCAAGGAAAATCAACACGTCATCGTTACATTATCGGAAGCATTCCTGACACCCCCGACAGGCGCTTATTTAATCGAAATCCAGAACGAAGGAAATGTTTATGAGGGAATTGCCTATCAAACAACGGACGGGTCCTTTCATGGGAGTTGGCACTTACTTTTCAATGATGATCTTCCCTTGGAGGGAAAGAAGATTCATATCAAATGGAAAAGTGAAAGTATAATGAAGCCGAAACAGATGATTGATATGCGAGCCAAGTCCATTACAAAAGTGCAAGCCTTCTAAAAAGATATGGTCCGGGACAGGGCAGCAGTGGGTACTTACTGCTGCCCTACCTGTAAGCGTCACGATTAGACAATGGGAGTACGGAAAGCTTAGGGAATGAGCTTAGACCCTCTCTGTGCAGATGATTTTGTTTGGATTTTGGGATGGAAGGAAGAAAGAGGCTGATATTGGAGAGGCTCAATACTACTAGTGCCGCCCTTGTAAAAATAAATATCAGAAGAGGTGTATAGAGATGGTTCGGTTGGAAAAAAAACTTGATGAATCGGAACAAACTAATCTAGTGGATTATGAAAAGATTGTTGCCTCCAAAGAGTTTCAGAATATGCTTTCCGATAAAAAGAAATTCGTCATCCCTTTTTCGATTTTCTTTATGGGATATTCCCTGCTTTTGCCCTTCTTAGTTTTTTACACAGATATCCTGGATCACTCTTTCATTGGAGACATAACCTGGGCATGGGTGTACGGTGTCTCCATTACGGTTATGTCTGTTTGGGTTTGCAGCATATATGTAAGGAAATCAGGAAGAATCGATGAACAAATAAAAGAAATCATCGAGAAAGAAGGGCTTTGAATCATGAATTGGACAGTTATTATTCTCTTTGCGCTAATGTCGATAGGAACCCTTTTCATCACATATTTCGCTTCCAAAAAAACTAACACGGCAGGCTCTTTTTATACGGCTGGGGGAGGGTTGACCGCTAGGCAAAATGGACTTGCATTGGCCGGGGATTTTATGTCGGCTTCCACGTTTTTAGGGTTGATTGGGGCATTTTCCTTAACGGGGTATGATGGATTTTTCCTGATGTATGGAGCACTTGTTTCATTTCTTGTCGTGTTATTCCTAGTGGCTGAACCTTTAAGGAACTTGGGGAAATACACATTGGCTGATATGGTGACTACAAGGTTTAAATATAAACAGGTCAGGGGAGTGACCGCCTTTAATACCCTGGTGATATCAGTCATGTACATGCTGGGGCAACTTGTTGCGGCAGGCGCTTTATTTAAATTGCTTTTAGACATCCCGTATAATATTTCTGTCATCATCGTAGGTATTGTCATGTTGGTATTTGTTCTATTTGGGGGGATGACGGCGACGAGCTGGGTGCAGATCATTAAAGCCATCCTGTTGATAGGAGGAGTGTTTATATTATTCATGATCGTCATGTGGAAATTGAATTTTAGTTTCATCGGAATTTTCACTGATATGAAAACCGCAACACCCATGGGTGCAGATTACCTGAAAGCAGGTATTAAATATGCCAGTGGGTGGGATGCAGCTTCCTTATCGCTGGGCCTAATTCTGGGAACGGCAGGTCTGCCTCACATTTTAATACGTTTTTTGACCGTCCCGAATGCACGAGTGGCAAGAAAGTCGGTTGTTTGGGTGATGTGGATTATGGGTGCTTTTCATATCATGGTCATTTTTCTCGGATTCGGTGCTGCGAAGTTGGTTGGAACATCGAATATCATGGCCGCTAATCCAGCGGGTAATATGGCTGCACCTTTATTGGCCCAACTTGTGGGCGGGGACATCTTATTCGCATTTATTGCGGCCGTTTCCTTTGCAACGATACTCGCAGTTGTTGCGGGAATCGTTTTAACAGGAGCTACCGCATTTTCACATGATTTTTATAATGAAATATTAAAAGATGGAAAGGCGACGGAAAAACAGCAAATGACGATGGCTAGATGGGCTTCCGTTGGTGTGACTGCACTTGCAATCGTTTTATCATTAGGTCTGCAGGAATTCAATGTAGCGTTTCTGGCATCGATTGCCTTTACACTGGCGGCTAGTTCGAATTTGCCGGTAATCCTTCTTACGATCTATTGGAAAAAATTCAATAAAACCGGAGCGATAGTCGGTATGATGACAGGTCTTATTGGTACGCTTTTGCTCGTGGCTCTAAGTCCAAATGTCTGGAACCCGGTCCCCGGAGCCACCATAATGACAGGTGACCCGATTTTCCCTTTGAATTCACCAGGAATCGTTTCCATCCCGCTTGGGTTCCTCGCATGCTATTTAGGTGCCCTGTTCGGTAACCGCAGGACGGGGTTGAAAACGGTTACAAAAGACAATTATAATGAAATCCTCGTTAAGTCCAACACCGGTCATGATGTTAAGGGTGTTTTGCGACATTGAAAGATGTAAAAGCATGCCTATAAATAAAACACAGGTCATCGCACTTATGAATGGATCTGATAAAGCAGCCCTCTAATGATAGGTTGCTTTTTTCTTTACATTGGATAAAGAAATTCAAACAAACATGAAAGGTTATTAGAAAGAGGTCCAGATGCACTAATATTCAATAACTGTCCATTCATTCAGAAAATGTTTCAAGAAATTTGACGGCACCTTTGGAAAGATAGCGTTCTTCGAGCCAAATAAGGGCGGCTTCCGATTGGACTTCACAATCTGTCAATTCGATTATTTTAATACCCTGGGTTGAAAACGATTTGGATGTGGTTCGTGGCATGATTGTAGCGCCTATTCCTTCCTTCACCAAAGATAAAATCATGGCAGCATCAGGACATTCACATACAATCTTAGGTTCAAACCCATGTCTGAAGCACTCATCCACTATAAGTTCATAAGTTCCCTGTCCGCTTACCCTATGCAGCAATAGGAGGGAATAATCCTTAATTTGTTTAAATCCGATGGAGTCTGGGATGTCCCATTCTTTTGGGGTGACAAGCACAAAATCTTCCGGCGGAAGGTTAATCGATGAGAATCGCTTACCGTTAATGGGAAGCCGTACAATGGCCAACTCGATTTCCCTGTTTATTAAGCCTTCTGTCAAACGGAATGTATCACCTTCCATTAACTTGAAGCGTATGTCAGGGTATTTTACTCTAAAGGCCCTCATCCTTTGCGGAATGTAAGAAAAGCAAGTTTTTACTGACCCTATGGAAAGAGTGCCCTGTATTCCTTTACTGACTTCCTTCACTTCCAGTAGCGATTCTTCAAACTGGTTTAATAGAGCTTCGGCTTTTTTATATAGGACCTTGCCAGTTTCAGTGAGTTCAAGTTTCTTTCCATTCCGGTCGAAGAGTTTTTCACCGATTTCGATTTCCATTAATTTAAGTTGCTGGCTAAGGGGGGGTTGAGCCATATGTAATTTTTTTGCTGCTTTGGTTACTTGTTCTTCCTGAACGATCGTCACAAAATACTTTAATTGCCGGATGTCCATTATATACACCTCATACATATGATTTACATATACATATTGAATTTTTTAAGTATTATATATATATCTTAACACATGGTATATTTTGTTATAGGAATTAATTCAATTTTTGGAATTTATTTAATTGTAAGCGCTTCATTTATATTGATGCTAAAGGGGGATGTAAGAATGCCAGCTAAAACAGGTAAAGAGTATATCGATAGGGTGGATAAAGCAAAGGCGAATGTATGGATCAATGGAGAGCAAGTAAAAGATAAGATCAGTCAACACCCAGCTTTTAAAGGGGTCATGAAATCACAGGCCGAATTATATGATTTGCAGCATGATTCCTCGAAAACTGACATCATGACTTATATATCACCAACTTCAAACGAAAGAGTAGGGACCTCATTCATGCAGCCGCGGACAAAGGGAGACCTTGAAAAAAGGAGGAAAATGATTCAAGAATGGGCAAGGCATAATAATGGAATGATGGGACGTTCCCCTGACTATATCAACAGTGGGATGATGGCGTACGGCACTGCAGCTGATATGTTCGGCACTCAGGATTCGGCATTTGCTAAAAATATGAAAGATTATTATGAACTCTGCAGGGAAAAGGATTTGTCGTTGACACATACCCTGATTCAACCCCAGGTTAATAGGGGAGTTAGTGCCGCAAAGCTTCCGGACCCTTACATCGCTGCAAGGATTGCTGGCAAGAATTCAGAAGGGCTTATTATAAAGGGAGCCAGGTTATTAGCTACACAAGGTGGAATAACGGATGAAATCATGGTTTTCCCTTCAACATTGCTTAAACAATCGGAAGAGGAAAACCCTTATGCATTCGCATTCTCCATTCCAAATAATACACCAGGGTTGAAATTCATCTGTCGTGAATCATTCGACTATGGCAAATCACATTTTGACCATCCTCTTGGTTCAAGATTTGAGGAAATGGATACGATTATCGTTTTTGATGATGTAGTCGTTCCTTGGAATCGTGTATTTGCATATGGGGATGTCGGCATTTGCAACCAGGCTTATAATGAAAGTAATGCAGTTGTTCATATGACCCATCAGGTGGTAGCGAAAAATATCGCCAAAACCGAGTTCATTCTGGGGATTTTGCAACTAATGGCGGAAACCATCAATATCGGTCAATACCAGCATGTTCAGGAAAAGATTTCGGAAGTCATCATAGCGCTTGAAACGGTAAAGGCTTTCATTACAGCATCGGAGGCAAACGCGAAAGTGGATAAGTGGGGAATGATGACACCCGATTTTACACCGTTAAATATAGCCCGTAATTATTACCCGAAGATTTACCCTAGATTCAGTGAAATCATGCAGCTTCTTG
Organism: Peribacillus sp. NPDC058002; assembly: GCF_042886655.1. NCBI lineage: Bacteria > Bacillati > Bacillota > Bacilli > Caryophanales > Bacillaceae > Peribacillus > Peribacillus sp. NPDC058002. The sequence continues at coordinate 11,651 of NZ_JBHVQU010000101.1, forward strand.
GAGCTAGCGGCTTAATGGCGATACCAAATGAAGCAGATTTCAATTCGGAGCTTCGACCGGATTTGGATAAATATCTTCAAGCCGCGAATGGTGGAGCCTATGACAGGGTGAAATTGTATCGTCTCGCATGGGATGTATGCATGAGTTCATTTGGATCCAGGCAAACGCTATACGAAAGATTCTTTTTTGGGGATCCGGTCCGTATGGCGAGCGCTTTATATAACGGCTATGATAAACAGGAATATGTGGACCGTGTCAAGGAGTTCTTGAACCGTACTGAAAACCTTGCAGAAATCAACTGAGCCCGGTAGCATTGGCAAAACATTTTAATTGAAAGGCCTTCCCGATGATGATGAAGGCCTTTCAATATGAAATCTAGTTCATTTATTATATCGGTCATGGATATTATTCTTCTTATATGTTCCAAAATCACTGAATTCCGTGAGTTCCATGGAGAGGGCAAGATATCTTTTTGAAAAGAGAGAAGCCAAATGGGCTTCCATCGTTTCGAAAAGTTGGTCACATACTTCGGTTTTATCACTGTCTTTGCGTCCAGCGCCAATTTTTAGAATGGCATGAACAAAGGCATCATCCTCTGTACCATCGGCAACACGATAATGCTTCAATTCAATGGCCCGGGATCGAATGCCGCCAATTGGAAAGATGGAGGGATAGGATATCAGTACATCATTCACCTTCCTTAATAAGCAGTCAATCTGGATTTCATCTTTGATATTATCTGTATATTCAATAATGATATGAGGCATGTTATCAGTCCCTTCCGTTAATTATGGATTTTTAGATGCGGCCGATCCCCGCCTTCAGTAAATATATCGTCACCGACTATTGTGTTAACGAGTTTCCCGATCCCTTCAATTTCAGTGATGATTTCATCGCCTACAGCAGTATCCGCCAATCCTTCAGGTGTACCTGTCAATATGATATCCCCTGGGCTCAATGTCATGAAGCTGCTAAAATATTCAATTAACTCAGCAATGCCGAAAATCATGTCTTTCGTGTTGCCTTGCTGAGTCAATTTTCCGTTGACGTAAGTTTTGATGGCAAGATTCGATGGATCTGGGATATCTTCGGCATCGACAAGCCAGGGCCCAATGGGGGTGCATGTATCGCGATTTTTGACCTTTAGGTTAGGTCGGTAGTAATTCTCCAGATAATCCCGTATTGCATAATCATTTGCAATCGTATATCCACTTACATACTTAAAGGCTTCTTCCTTTTTTATGTTCTTCGCCTTTTTACCTATGACGACTGCAAGTTCACATTCATAATGCATATAAGCTGCATCAGCAGGCCGTCTTGTCTGTCCCCGGTGGCCGATAAAGGTATTGGGACCTTTTAAGAACGCAAGGGGTTCTTCCGGTGCTTTAAAAGCAAGCTCCTTCGCATGGTCTGCATAATTCAAGCCAAGCGCGAAGACAGTTCGTGGTTCCACCGGGGGAAGCCAGACAACATCCTGCTCATTGACAATCCTGCCATCCGCCAATTGGACCTGGCCATAATATTCACTTGCTGGATGTACGGCACCTGCATAGGCTACACGTGCTCTCTTCATAAAATCCCCTCCAGTGATAGTTTTTCCTCGGAAATGATAGCATTTTCCAAATATCCGATTTCGTCTATTTCTATTCTGACATGATCATTGGCTTTTGCCAGCGGTGCGTTCTCTGGAACACCTACTAGAAGGACGTCACCCGTACTCAAAGTCATGAAGTCAGTTACATCCTCAATAAGGCGGGATATGGAGCGAATTAGATTTGCAGTTGAATTTTCCTGTCTTAACTCTCCATTTATATATACACGAATTCCTAAAGAATCGGGGTTGGAGATGAATTCCTTGGTTACGACCCATGGACCGATCGGGCAAAATCCATCACGGGCTTTATGGCGGATAGCAGGACGGAAAACACTCTCATGCGGAATGCTAATATCATTGGCGATCGTAAAACCTTCTATATAATCCAATGCATGTTCTTTCTTGACTCTTGTGGCCGTTTTACTGATTACTATTCCAAGTGCGGCCCCGATTTCCAATTCAGGTATGCCGCTTGGAAGGGGAACTGGATTTGAAAAAGAAGAAAACGTGTTTCTAGGTTTAATATAAAGGATCGGTCCTTTAGGAGGTTCATTATAAGGAGGATGGTCGACCTTTTCCTTCAATGCTGCCAATGACCCTTTATAGTTTAATAATGTTCCGTATACCGTTCCTGAAATAGGGTTATCCAAGTTAATTTGTGATACCTCCAACTTATCACCGTTCATTAAAATATAGCGGCTCGACTGTATCTCTATTTCTTCTGAATAATCTGACTTTTTGAACTTCACTCTTGCTTTTGCCATGGACACTCACCCCTTGTTTTATTATCAATCATATATGATATCGTATATGATTTTTTGTATAAGTTCAACATATTTAGATTATTCAGTATAAACAGACAAAAAATGTTAGAAAAAGTATGGGTTTCAACAGATAAATGCCTTGAACATTTAGTTAGTATGAAGCTAGGAATCCAAATTGAAAGATTGTGAATGGGGGATGTTCCGATGATGAATGGTAAAGAGTATTTAGAAAGTTTACGAGATGGAAGAACGGTATTCTTGAACGGAGATAAGGTAGATGATGTGACGACGCACCCAGCATATCGCAATTCTGCCAGATCGATTGCCCAACTATATGATGCTCTCCATGAGCCGGTCACTGCACGGATTTTAACGGCTAAGACAGATGAAGGTCATACTACCCATAAGTTCTTCAAAGCCTCGAAGAACGCAACAGAGCTGCTTGAAGCAAGGGATGCGATAGCACAATGGTCAAAATTGAGCTATGGTTTCATGGGGCGTACCCCTGATTACAAAGCTGCTTTTACAGGATCATTGGGACCGTATAGCGATTTTTATAAGGGATTTGAAGATAATGCGAAAAGATGGTATGAAAAAACCACAAGGGACGTTCCCTTCTGTAACCATACAATTATAAACCCGGCAATGGACAGGAATAAACCGCTACATGAAAATAAAGAGGTATTTGTACGTACGGTGGAAGAGCGGGATGATGGGATAATCGTAAGCGGAGCCAAAATGGTTGGAACTTCTGCAGCACTTACGAATTATAATTTTGTCGCGAATTATTCTCCTGTCGATCTTGGGGAAGGAGATAGAAGCCATGCGTTGATTTTCTTTGTACCGATGAATGCATCGGGATTAAAAATGATCAGCAGACAGTCTTTTGAAGAAACGGCTGCCAAGTCAGGCACTCCTTTCGATTACCCGCTTTCCAGCCGGTTCGACGAAAATGACGCAGTCATCGTCCTTGATCATGTATTCGTCCCATGGGAGAATGTATTCGCCTATAATAATGTGGAAATCGCAAATGGGTTTAGATCCAAGACTGGGTGGATGAATCGATATACATTTCATGGCTGCACACGCTATGCGGTGAAATTGGACTTTATGGCTGGGCTTCTGATGAAAGCTACAGAAATGGCAGGAACGAATCAATTTAGAGGAGTTCAAGCCAATATAGGGGAAGTGCTTGCTTTCAGGAATATGTTTTGGGCCATCTCGACAGCGATGGCTACAGATCCGATGGAAGGGCCGAATGGCACTGTTCTACCCAATAGCACATATGCAACTGCATAT
>NZ_JBHVQU010000102.1:0-15199 GCF_042886655.1 Peribacillus sp. NPDC058002
GCACTTTTGAGTGTCGTTTTTCATCATTATTTTTTAGCTGAGGGATTGACGAAGACTTCTGCATCGAATGCTGGACTGATTTTGGGCATGGGGCCAATTTTGACAGTCATCTTGACCATGATATTCTTTCGTAAAAAGCCAACTTTAATTAGGCTTTTTGGCTTTATATGCGGTGCCATGGGTGTGAGTTTTACCGTTATGGCAGGAAGTGGAGGACTTCATTCTATTAATCTGGGGGATGTGGATATTTTACTTTCCATACTTTCACAGGCATTAAGTTTCATTCTTATCAATAAAGCCTCAAAAACAATGGACCCACGATTACTAACCGGCTACATGATGCTGATTGGATCTTTTATTCTTTTTGCCATCAGCTTATGGAAGGAACCAGAGGGCTTATCTTCACTGGCAACTGCACCGTCCTCCATCTGGGGAGCTTTCATTTTCTCCGCCATTTTCGCCACTGCCCTCGGGCACATGAGCTATAATTATGCCATTGGTAAGGTAGGCGCAGCCGAATCATCCATTTTTCTTAACTTAAACACCTTATTCTCTTTGTTAGGGGCAGCATTTTTCCTTAATGAAGCCATTGTACCTGCACATTTCATTGGACTTATCTTCATTGTTTCGGGGGTATTGCTTGGCTCAGGTGCAATTGAAATATGGATTCTTCAAAGGAAAAATAAACGTATTTCTGCCTAGCGGCAACGGCAGCCCCTAGATTCAGGTACCTTTCTTCATACCAGAAAAAGAGACCCTATGACACTACCATCCCAATGGCTTAGCAGTGTCATAGGGTCTTATTATATATTGCCCATCCTCTTCTCCATCTACAGATGATTATAAGCCCTTGAAACATACTTGCAGTATAATAATTGGAGATTCATATCCGTTACAATATACCCCTATATTCACATGGACATATCCATTGAAGTATGCCCATTATGACAAGCTTTTTTGTTAACAGAAGGCTTGTTTGCAATCTGGGCTAATTGATTTATTTTATAAGCATGACTGGAATCTCATGCTGTCTGTAATCCGTAGACAGTCTCTTTTATATGTATTAATTCGACAAATAAGTCTTCAACGAGGTTTCTCAGAAAGAAAAGGGCCGCGATAATTTTTTCGTTTTTCCTGCCGTGGTTGCTACGGCAATAACATGATCCGGCTCTAACGAATGCTTTATCCCCAATAGAAACCCTAATGTAAGAATCGACACCAAGCTCATTTCTCTATCACTTCCCCGAGACACTTCCATACTTCTTCATAAACCCTTTTAAGAGGTATATTGTACTGAACGGCAATTTTACGGCAATCTTCATATTCAGGTGCCTGCTGTATGGGTTGGCCCTCATGGAAACCTCTCTTTATCGTCACTTGCCCCCATTGTGTGTCTACATATAATAAAGATCGTTCGAGTCTGTGTACGGTAAGAGGATAGTAGCGTATACCGAGAGTCGTCGTTTCAGCAAATATTATCTTCTTGATTTTCGAAATCACCTGCTGTGAACAGAGAAGTTGCAATAACACCCCCGGTCGATTTTTTTTCATGAAGATAGGCGTATAAAATACATCATTTGCTCCTGCTTCAAACAACAAATCCATTACATGACCAAGCCATTCACCGGAAATATCATCTAGATTCACTTCCATTTTTACCATTTGTCCATCAAGATGCTCATGATCAGGTGGGTGCTTCATTGGATCTCCCCTATAATAATGCGAAGGACGTTCGGATGATTTTCAAATGTTTTTGTCCCCGCACCATAGCCAATCGATTCGACAGTCATGGCTGGAAGCGAACCAAATTTTTCAGCTAAAACCGCAGCGATGGCAGCACCGGTCGGCGTTGCTAATTCAGAACGAATAGCGTTTGAGGCTATCGGTACCCCCTTTAATATTTCAAGTGTGGCAGGTGCAGGAACCGGGTATGTTCCGTGATCAATATGTATATGTCCAGATCCCGTAGGAATGGCTGATGCCTGAACTGATTCAATACCTAGCTGTTCGATTAAAATTGCAGCCCCGATTATATCTATTATCGAATCTACAGCCCCTACCTCATGAAAGTGAACTTTATCAAGCGGAAGCCCGTGTATGTGCCCTTCCGCTTCACCAATCTTCTTAAATATGGCGAGTGACATGTTTGTTACCGCTTCATTAAGGTTCGCCTCATTGATAGCTTCTATAATTTGTTTGTAGGTGCGGCTACCATGATGATTGTGAAGTGCATGGCTATGGTTGTGTTCATCGTTATGGCTGTGTTCATGTTCATGACTGTGGCTGTGCTCATGTGGTTGCTCTGATTTACTGGTAAGAATGACATCAAATTTAGTACTCGTAATGCCATTTTTGACGACTTTCCCCCATGACAGATTATATTCTTCATCTATATTCAGCTTTTTTAACTCTTCTTCCATTTGAAAAGGGTCTGCACCTGCATCGATCAACGCACCAATAACCATATCTCCGCTTATGCCGGAAAAGCAGTCAAAATATAATGTCCTCATCATCATTGATCTCCTTTTTATGTACAAGTTTGTATATAATCGCTGCATTATAGGCTGCACCAAATCCATTATCGATGTTCACCACACTTACACCCGATGCGCATGAATTAAGCATGGATAAAAGGGCCGATAAACCGTTAAAATTGGCACCGTAACCGATACTTGTCGGTACAGCAATAATTGGATTTGTGACAAGGCCTCCTAACACACTTGGGAGTGCCCCTTCCATCCCCGCTACACAAACTGATACGGTGGCTCCTCGTATCTCGTCTATATTATCAAGGAGGCGGTGCAGCCCAGCAACACCAACATCGTATATACGCCTGACTGGAATACCTAGTGTTTCGGCCGTCACGGCAGCTTCTTCAGCAACGGATAAATCTGATGTCCCGGCGCACACAATTGCAACATATGAACCAACGGATTTTGGTTTTTCTTTAACCCAGGCAAGTGTCCGGGCCATATCGTTATACTCAAATTCACTACATTCTTTTTGTACAAAAACTGCTTTTTCCCGAGAAATTCGAGTCACAAGCACAGAATCATTCCTTGTCCGCAGTGATTGTACAATCGTTAAAATTTGCTCAGCCGTTTTCCCTTCTCCAAATACAATTTCGGGAAAGCCTTGTCTCCTTTTTCGATGATGATCAATTTTTACAAAACCCAAATTCTCATATGATGCAAGTTTTTCCTTTGCTTCCGCTGCTGTCAATGAACCATTTTGAACCTGCTCTAAAATATTGTCGATCATAACATTTCTTCCTTTTTTAGCGCTATATTCATACTTCCGCTTGTATAGCCCGTGAGATCCATTGATACATACTTATAACCAAATTGCTTCAGCCGTTTCGTGATTGCCGCATGGTATTGGAGCACTCGCGGCATATCAACGGGTTCAACTTCAATTCGGGCAGTATCCCCATGCGTCCTGACTCTTACCTGATGAATATCCAATGATTTTAAGTAAGCTTCTGATTTATCCACTTTCGTCAACTTTTCCTTCGTAATGATATCGCCATATGCAATGCGTGAAGATAGGCATGCGAATGATGGTTTATCCCAGGTTGGCAAACCGGCTTGCTTGGACAATACTCTTATTTCTTCTTTGAATAAACCGGCTTCCAGAAGAGGTCCCCTGATTCCTTTTTCTTTAGCTGCTTTCATGCCTGGACGAAATTCGTTAGCATCATCAGCGATGACTCCATAAATTATATTTTTAAATTCATATTCTTCAAGAATAGGAAGCAGGTGGTCAAATAAACTACTTTTACAAAAGTAACAGCGATTCTGATTATTTTCTGAATATCCAGGAATGGCCAACTCCGAAGTTTGAATGACTCGATGGTTGGCACCTATCCATTTTGATAGCATAATGGCTTCTTTCAACTCACTCGACGGATAGGTTTCCGAATCTGCTGTAATGGCTAACACATTATCATAACCCAAAGTATCAATAGCAACATTTAGCAAAAAAGTGCTGTCCACCCCTCCTGAAAAAGCGACCACTACCGACTCCATTTTTTGAAGAATTTCCTGCAGATTTCTATACTTTTCTAGTAACATAGCACTTTTCCCCTTTCTGGTTTGCCTGAATTTATCCACTCTCCGCCAGCAATAATACCCTTGATGGACTACTATAAGATTGAACGAGATACATCAAATTGGTAAGAAAGGAGGAAATGAACACAGTCATACTTTCATTCCCAGTTCCCATTGGACCGAAATTCAAATAAGCTACGGATTGCTTTAGCTTTTTTGTACGATTGCTGAAAATTTTTTTGCCATTTCTGTCAGCCTGGTGTAATCTTCACCCGTAGTCAATTTCGCAGGATTGATCAATGAACCACCAAGTCCTGCCGCGATGGCACCTGCCTTAAAAAAAGATGCAAGGTTGTCAAGGTTGACACCGCCAGTTGGCATAAGGGGAATGTGAGGAAGCGGTCCTTTAAGATTTTTAAAGTAGCTAACACCCAGTGTATCTGCCGGGAAAACTTTGACAATGTCGGCTCCATGCTCATAAGCAGTCAATATTTCGGTTGGTGTGAGCGCACCGGGGATACTAATAACGCCATAGCGCTTAGCCATTTTAATCGTTTTGACATTGACGGTTGGAGAAAAGATAAATTCCGCCCCTGCCATGATGACCGCACGGGCCGTTTCAGGATCCAATACCGTGCCGGCACCCGCTATGATATCATCACCGAACTCCTCTTTCACTCTTTCAATTAAATGGCACACTTTGGGAGTTTCCACCGTTATTTCAAGTGTTCTGATGCCTCCCTCTTTCAGGGCCCGGGCGATTGGTATAATTTGGTCTGGGCGTGCACCGCGAATGACGGCAACTAGCTTCCCATGTTTAAGCTCTTCAAGTTTAGTCATTTTTTCCACCTTTCTACCTCGTCACATCCTCAGTGCCGCCACTCATGAACAAAGCGAGGTCGGCACGGACCGGTAGCCCCTCAACATCGCCATTTACCATCGTTGCCATTGCTCCCATGGCATTTCCGCGCCTTGCAGCTTCATATAGAGGCAGTCCATCGAGCAGGCCGGAAAGTACACCGGATGTAAAAGCATCACCAGCACCTATGGGATCCACGACCCGTTCCACATGGAATCCAGGAACGTATGTTTTCGGTACAGACGGGGCTGAAATTAAAGAACCCTCTTTGCCCAATTTAAGTAAAACTGTTTCAACACCGAGTTCATGAAAATGAACGGCTAACATCTCCGGAGCATGGGAACCGAATAAAAATTCGGCTTCGGCCACCCCAGGCATGACGATATCACTTTTCGAGGCGTACTTTGTTATGATGTGACGCGCTTCATTTTCATCCGACCATATTTTCAAGCGAATATTCGGATCGAAGACGATTTTTGTTCCGTTTTCTTTAGCAATGCGGATCGCTTTATCCAAGAGCGAACGACACGAATTCCCTAGTGCAGGGGTAATTCCGGTAATATGGAGATAAGCTGCTTCTTGGATGGCGAGATCGGTTAGTAATTCCGCCGTCATTTTACTAGCTGCCGAATCTTTCCTGTAATAGTAAACTCTAGTATCATTCAGCCGTCTGTATTCTTTAAAAAATACTCCGGTAGGCGCATCAGGATCTCTTGTTACATAAGAGACATCAACACCTTCTCCGCGAATGAACGATTGCATGGCATCGCCAAATTCATCCTCGCCGAGACGGCTTATCCAGCGTGTCCTATGACCGAGTCGGCTTAGCCCGATCGCGACATTGGATTCCGCACCGCCGAACTTCATTGAAAAAGATCGGGCGTGGCGAAGTGGACCTTCTTCATTCGGGGTAAACACTGTCATTGTTTCTCCGATGGTTACAACATCCATGTCATCACCTTCTTTCTCTTGTCATGCTATTACGTGATTAGAAAGCGTGCCGATCTTCTCAATGCTGACGTTCATCCGGTCACCGTTTTTCAACCAGATTTTCGGATTCCGCCCCATTCCAACGCCAGGTGGCGTACCAGTTGCAATCAAATCACCCGGCATCAGTGTCATGGACTGTGATAAAAATGATATGATTTTCGGAACCGTAAAAATTAGGTTGCTTGTATTTGAATCCTGCATAATTTCACCGTTTAATTCAAGCGAAATCGCTAGATTGTGGGGGTCACCCACTTCATCTTGCGTCACGATAAAAGGACCAAATGGCGCAAATGTGTCAGCCGTTTTGCCTCTCGACCACTGGCCATCCTGAAATTGCAAGTCTCGGGCGCTAATATCATTCATAATTGTATAGCCAAAGATGTAATCATTCGCCTCTTCTTCTGATACATGTTTCGCTTCCCTCCCAATGACAAACGCAAGCTCTGCTTCAAAGTCGACCGCGGTTGAATTAATTGGAATTTCAATCGCATCATTATGGCCGGCAATGGCATTTGCATATTTGGTAAAAATGACCGGTGATTCAGGAGGCTCCATCCCCGTTTCCTTGCAATGATCAAAATAGTTAAGTCCTACGCAAATGATTTTATCCGGCTTTGCGATTGGCGGCAGGATTTTTACTTCTGACAGCTTGAATATTGCATCGTCATTAACTCGTTGTTCAATTAACTGTTCTGCACGTGTTCTCAATTCGCTGCTGCGTTCTATGAATTTTTTCATGCAAGTTGGAAATTCTTCTGGACTAAGAGCCGTTAAACTAATGATTTGATCATTTTTAACAAGACCGATGTGTTGTTCGGTTTGTACGGAAAAAGTCGCTAATTTCATATTTTTTCCCCTTTCTTAAGTCAGAGCGTATGGTGTTATTTCCCCGTTTAAGACCTGAACGATATTTCTCGCTGCCTTTTGACGAAGTTCAACCATTGCTTCCTCTGAATACCAGGCACTGTGCGGCGTAATGATGACATTGTCCATTGTGAGTAGCGGGCTATCGGCGCTGACCGGCTCTTTCTCTGTCACATCAAGTGCTGCACCTGCAATTACCCCTTTTTCAAGTGCATCAGAAAGTGCTTTTTCATCGATTATCGGTCCGCGTGCCGTGTTAATGATAACCGCATTTCTCTTCATTTGTTTAAGGCGCTCCTCATTGATCAGATGGTATGTATCATCAATTAAGGGCACATGGATCGACAAATAATCAGCTTCTGCTATAATTTCGTCGAGCTCCATTTTTTGAACCCCAACCGCAGCCATGTCTGCCGCTGATACGAAAGGATCGTATGCAGCAGTTTTAAAGCCGAGCGGTTTCACCTTTTCAATGAAACGGCGCGGAATCCGACCAAAGCCTAGAACCCCAACAGTTTGCTCGTTAAATCGATGAATCGGGACACACACCTTAAAATCCCAGTTACCTTTTTTCACTTCATTGTTTAACAGTGTCACTTTCCGCGCCGAAGTAAGTAAAAGTGCCAATGCATGATTCGATACTTCTTCCATGCCATAATCCGGTACATTGGCGACAGTAATCCCCTTTTCCTTAGCCGCATTGAGATCAATTGTATTGACGCCAACACCGTAGCGGGAAATGATTTTGGTGTTTTCAAGCGAATCAATAACTCGGCGTGAGATAGGAGCATATTGATTCAAAATTGCATCCACTTCTTTTGCCTGCCCCATTACTTCTTCTTCAGTTTTGCATTGCGCTTTGATGAATTCGATTTCCAGACCGCTTTCTTGAAAAATCTCTTCTTCATATTTCAAATGTTCAAATTCGTAATCCGTTATTAATATTTTAAACGACATTTGGGCTCAACTCCCTTTTAGTAATAAATACGTGAATATTAGAGGGGATCCCCTCACGTTAATATCATTATTTAACTGCTGCCTTTTCAATTTTCGCAATTCCGAGTCCTTTTGCACCGAGTTTTGATGTTTTTGCTTCTGGATAGTATCGTTTGATCATTTGAATACCAATTGCGGCACGGCGTACACGTTCCTTTGTGAGTGAGATATTCGTACTTTCCCATTGTTTCCCAGATGGATATACATCTGGGTGATTACGAAGACCGAATTTGATGTAGACAGGCGCCAATACACGAATTATTTCCGGTATTTCATAATAGCGAAGAAAGCCGCCGAAAGTATCCGGAACTTCAACGTATAAATCAATTGGAATGTCTATCGATTGTCGGATCGCTGCAAGTTTAGACAGTGTTAATGCAGGTGGCACGTTGTAGGTATCCGCACCGATGTCTTCCATTAATTTGACGGATACTGGATTGGCAGAACCCATTTGAACCGATACTTTAACAACAAAGTCTTCCGGAAGCTGTCCGTATTTTTTCATTTCTTTCGTTAAAAGAAGGAGTCCTTCATCCGCGACTAACGCACCGCGAAGACCTAGTGCAGCCCCTCTTTTCAGGTCTTCCATGGCATAAACAAGCTGATCGGAGCCCTCATGGCGAATTCCCTGAGATTTGCCTCCTGTCGTAAGCGGTCCCGCACTGACATCCCATGAACCCCTGGGACCGACAAACAAACTCAGCTCCATGCCACGCTCTGCTGTCATTTTACACATTTCTATAATTTCTTCATCGGTTTGAAGCATGATGCCGCTGCCCTGAGATATTCGGTGAATGGTCAAACCGAGTCGGTCAATTTCTTTCAATGTTTCTTTCAGTGCTATCGGGCCTTCTACGCTTGGGAGTTCAATACGGTATTGAGCACCGTCTGGAAATGTTTTCGTTGATGTAGGAAGTTCTTTTAAATCAGTTGATGGGTATCCTAATTGTTCGAGCAAGTCTCGTGATTCTTTCATTTTTGGACGCCTTCTTTCATATTTATATTTTTTAAAAGAACAGCTACTTTGTCACTCAAATCAGCAGGGTATACATCGCAGGGTGCACGGTGTCCAGCAGCAACGTCAAACCAGCGCTGATGAACCGCTTCTTTCATGGCAGTAAAAAATGTCGGACCGTAATTGTACACATCCATCAGTTTTGAAATCACTTGATGTTTTTTCTGTGCTTCAGCAAGGTCACCTTTATGATACAATTGATATAAATCAACGGAAATTTCCGGTGCAAAGACAGCGCTTCCATTAATGCTTCCCGCTGCACCAATCATTTGGGCCGGAAGCAAGTGCTCGTCAAAAGCCGAGAAGACTCGGAAATCACTGCGAACTTTCTTCACTTCCGCCAGCACTTGACGAAGGTGCCCGAAATCACTGACCGTCTCTTTAATACCAGCTATGTTTGAATGATCTTCAGCTAATTTTTTAATCAATTCGATTGATAAATTTTGACCTGTCAGAAGCGGGATATTATAAATGAAAACTTGCAGATCAGTATGATTCGCTACACTGGAAAAATGAAGGTATAATTGGTCGTCAGACAGCTTCCAGTAATACGGGTTGACTACGAGAACGCCGTTCGCTCCATGCTCTTCTGCATAAGAAGTCAGTTCTTGCACCTCTTTTAATGCGGTATGCCCTACCCCGACCATGACAGGCACTCGTCCGTTAATATGCTTGATCATTTCGCGTACATATAGTTTTCTTTCTTCCGTTGTAAGCGATGAGAACTCACCTGAACTTCCCATCAATAAAATACCGTCTATATTCCGTGAGATTAATAGGTCGATATAACTTCTGTTCAGCGCCATATCTAAGTTCCCCGATTCATCAAATAAGGTGACTACCGGTGGAATGATGCCATGAAAGTCCATTGTTTTTCCTCCTTTTATTACCATTCAGCGATGCTCCCGTCTTCATTACGCCAAATTGGGTTTTTCCAATCATGTCCGGTTTCTGCTGCCTGCTTCACTTTTTCTTCATCAATTTCCACCCCAAGACCCGGTTTATCCGGAATGTTCACATAACCATTTTCATAGTCGAATAATTCTGGATTTTTCATATAATCGAGAATGTCCATGCCTTCGTTGTAATGAATACCAAGGCTTTGTTCTTGAATTATGAAATTCGGTGTCGTTGCGTCCAAATGAATTGATGAAGCGAGGGTCATCGGACCGAGCGGGCAGTGCGGTGCGATCGCTACATCATACGATTCTGCCATCGCGGCAATTTTTTTCCCTTCTAAAATACCACCTGTGTGGGATAGATCCGGCTGAATAATATCGACATAGCCATCTTGAAGAAGCTGCTTAAAGCCCCAGCGTGTATACATCCTTTCACCCGTCGCAATCGGACACGTAGTATGCCAGGCAATCTCGCGAAGTGCTTCATTATTTTCCGGCAGCACCGGCTCTTCAATGAACATTGGATGGTATGGTTCAAGTTCTTTCACAATCGCCTTTGCCATCGTTTTATGAATCCTTCCATGAAAATCCACTCCAATGCCAAAGTCTTTGCCAACAGCTTCCCTAATTGAAGCAACGCGTTCGATGACAGCCTCTACTTTCGAAAAACTATCAATGTAATTCATTTCTTCTGATGCGTTCATTTTGACAGCAAGGAAGCCCTCTTTCTGTTTTTCGATGGCAGCTGCAACGACATCCACTGGCCGATCTCCTCCGACCCACGAGTACACTTTAATTTTTTCACGTGCTTTGCCGCCGAGCATTTGGTATACAGGAATATTGAAGTATTTTCCTTTTATATCCCATAGTGCCTGCTCAATCCCAGAAATGGCACTCATTAAAATTGGCCCCCCACGGTAAAATCCACCTCGATAAAGTGTTTGCCAGATGTCTTCAATGTCGTTCGGATTTCTCCCGATCAAATAATCGGTCAATTCGTTAACTGCTGCTTTAACGGTTTCCGCACGCCCTTCCACGACAGGCTCTCCCCAGCCGGAAATGCCTTCATCTGTATCAATTTTTAAAAACAGCCAGCGGGGTGGAACTTTGTATAAAGAAATTTTACTGATTTTCATCAAGCACCTCGCATTGTTTTTTTGGAAGGAAGAGAGGTTTTCAAACATGGAACCTCTCTTTCTCTTATTAAGAACCTTTAATGAAAACCGTTTTTATGGCTGTATAAAATTCTTTCGCCGCCTCACCTTGCTCTCGCGAACCCGTACTCGATGCTTTCATGCCTCCGAATGGGGCTTGCAACTCAACACCCGCGCTTTCTGCGTTAATACGGACAAGCCCTGCCTCAATTTCATCGATGAAATCCAGAATCGAGCTAATATTTGATGTGAAGATTGATGCACTCAATCCGTATTTCGTATTATTTGCCATGTCAATCGCCTCGGCAAGATCGGTTGCTTTCATAAGCGCGATAACCGGTCCAAAAATTTCTGCCTGTGCTATCACCATATCCGTAGTCACGCCTTCAAAAATCGCAGGTGTAATGAAAAAGCCCCCATCATAGTCTCCGCCAGTTAATATCTCCCCGCCATGAATGAGTTTTGCTCCCTCCTGCTTCCCTTTTTCAATGTACTCTTTCACCGTATTGAACTGGCTTTCGCTTGCACATGGGCCCATCCAAATTCCCTCTTGAAGGCCGTTGCCAACCGTTATTTTCGCAGCTGCTTCTACCAGTTTTTGTTTAAATACATCATAGACCGAGGATTCAACTACAACACGGCTTGAAGCTGTGCATTTTTGGCCGGAGGAACGAAATCCACCGTTGATGACCGCCTCGACTGCTTGGTCGATGTTTGCATCTTTCGTCACGATGACTGGATTTTTGCCTCCCATTTCAAGTTGATATTTTATCCCGCGGGCGGAAGCTGATTTCGCGACGCTCTGTCCGACACTTTCAGAACCGGTAAATGTGATTGCATTTAAAAGCAGATGATCGATGAGCCCTTGGCCTATGATCGATCCTTTACCGGTAATAAAATTCAAAACACCCTCAGGGAAGCCTGCTTTGGTGAAGCATTCCATGACTTTCGCTGCTGTAACGGCTCCTTCCGTAGCGGGTTTCCATACGATTGTATTGCCATATACAAGTGCTGGAGCCATTTTCCAGATGGGAATGGCAACCGGGAAGTTCCATGGCGTGATTATCCCCACAACACCAAGAGGGGAGCGTTTTGTAAACATTAAGGCATCTTTATCGGATGACGGAATAACATCGCCGTCTTTCCGCATCCCTTCCCCAGCATAGTAACGCAGGATTGCAACGCCTCGTGCAGTTTCGCCTTTTGCTTCAGGTAACGTTTTACCCATTTCGCGAGTCATGGTTTCGGCAATTTCATCAAGATTTTCTTCCAATATATTGGCCGTTTTGAAAAGGATTTGTCCACGTGCTGACTGACCAAGCCTGCGCCAATCCCCCTTTGCCTTATGTGCAGAAGTCACCGCTTCGTTCAAGTCATCTTCTGTTGAGCTTTGTACGTAGCCAACCGGTTCTTTGTCTGCGGGATTAATGCTTTCGATTGTATTTCCAGAAGATGCATTCACCCACTCATTATTAATGAAATTCTTATATGTTTTCGTTGCAAATGTAGTTGATAACATAATCTTCAGCTCCTTTTTCGTTTTAAAATGTCGGTCCAATTCTCCAAATGCCAAAGTCATGCTGCTTTAAGATCTCCGCTTTTGTTAATTTTCCGTTTGAAACATGTTGAATTTCTTCCATGATGCGCCTTCCCACTTCATCGACGGTTTCTAAACCATCAACGATCGTACCTGCATTTAAATCCATATTTTCATTCATCCTGTAAAACATTGGTGTATTAGTTGAGATTTTTATGACGGGTGAAATAGGAGAACCCGTTGGCGTGCCTCTTCCACTTGTAAAGAGAACGATTTGGGCACCGCCTGCGACCATTCCCGTCAATTGCTCAATGTCGTGGCCAGGCGTATCCATCCAGACGAGCCCTTTTTTTGTGGGCACCTGGGCATAATCAATGACTTCTTCCAGCCTGGTTGTGCCAGATTTTGTCGCTGCCCCCAGTGATTTTTCTTCGAGTGAGCTGAGACCTCCCTCAATGTTTCCCGGACTTGGATTTCCGGTGCGGATATCTACGCCCATTTGCATCGAGCGGTCTTCCATCATTTTAATAACCGCATAAGCTTTTTTGGCTACCTGGTCGTTTGCCGCCCGGTTAGCAATCAAATGCTCTGCACCGATGAGTTCAGTCGTTTCCGCTAATATTGCGGTTCCCCCCTGCTGAACAACCAAATCGCTTGTACGTCCGACTGCCGGATTAGCCGATAAACCGGAGCATGCATCAGACCCACCGCATTCCGTGCCGACAATCAGCTCGCTGAAATCACATAATTCCCGTTGCACCATCGAGGCATCCTGGACCATTTTTACCGCAATTTTAGCTACTTCGGCAATGGTTTGAAGAGTGCCTCCATGTTCCTGAATCGATACAGTTTCCACTGGTTTACCGCATTTAGCAATTTCATCTCCAATACGGTGCGCCTGATGTGTTTCACAGCCAAGGCCGAGTACTATGACACCATATACATTTGGATTCATCCCCATTCCCGCATAGGTTCTGGCCGTTTGATCAAAATCAGAGCCCACTTGCGCACAGCCATGCTGATGAATGAATGTGACGGTTCCGCTCACCAATTCTGTGACGCGCTGTGCAGTTTGGGTTGCGCATGTTATCGTTGGCAAAATCAGTACATGATTCCGGACTCCGACGCGGCCATCCGGACGGCGATAGCCCCAAAACTGCATTTTTTCATTCAGCAATTTTGTCACCCCTTCCTCTTTTACCTTCTAAATTGTGTACATGAACATGTGCACCAGCTGGAATAAAAGCTGAGGCTGCCCCTATGACTTCCCCATATTTAATTATGTCTGCTCCTTGTTCGATGGCTTTGACTGCGAACTTATGTCCAAAACGAATCGGTTCAAGAATGGGTACGACAAGTTCTTCAAGGTCTGCCTTCACAATCACTGATGTGTTTGCAGGGATTTCGGATAAAGCGACAGCTACACTATCTTTCGTACTCAAGTAAAGTGTTTTATACTCGCCCATTTTGTCACCCCTTAAATTGTTTGAACTGCTTTACTTTGGATAACCGGGTTGTTTAATACTCCAATCCCAGGTATTTCGATTTCGATTCGGTCATCGCCTTTCAATGTAAATTCATTTGGCGGAACCACGCATGTACCTGTAAGTAACACTGATCCGTCAAAAACAGTGTTATCCAAGACTAAATAGTCGACAAGCTCTTCCAATTTTCGTTTCAGTTGGTTTACTTTCGCTTCACCTTCAAATACTTTTTCTTCATTTCGATAAATACGGCACATGATTTTAAGCTCATATGGATCCGGAACAGCCTCTTTTAACAAGATGGCCGGTCCAATGGAGCAAGAGTTTTTCCATACTTTTGCCTGTGGAAGATAAAGCGGATTTTCACCTTCAATATCACGGCAGCTCATGTCATTACCTGCGATATATCCAAGTACCGTTCCCTCTTTATCGATGACAAGCCCAAGCTCCGGCTCCGGAATTTGCCATTTTGAATCAGAACGCAAGTATACCGGATCATTCGGGCCCACGGTTCTTGCTGCAGTCGATTTAAAGAAAATCTCAGGACGCACTGCATCATAAACTTTGTCATAGAAAGTTTGGCGGTCCAGCTTTCCTTGTGTCGCTTCGTAGTTACGTGCTTCTTTGCTTTTCTTATATGTAACGCCAGATGCCCATACTTCCGGCGCATCGATTGGCGTGGTTAATTCAAGACCTTCCAATGGCCGCTTTTCCCCTTTGGCGATAATTTGTTTTACAATATCAAACGGCGTTCTGTTATCATGACGTGCCGCTGTAATCAACGACATAAAATCCGTAAATGGAAGGTCCACTACAATGTTTTCGTTTGTCACGGCAGCAAGTTGTTTTTTATTGTCTTTTACATAGCGAATAATTCTCATTTTCTAGTTCCTCCTAAATGGCAGGCCTCATTTATATTTTTTGATATTCATAACCGAGCTCCTGCGAAATTTTACTGCTGCATTCCTTTAAGAGACGTACATAATACTCATGTGTTTCTTCATTTACTTTCGAAGCAGGCATCGATACACTCATTGCAGCGATTACCTTTCCTGAATAATCTTTTATCGGGACGGCAAGACAGTAAATGCCCGGTTCGTTTTCTTCATTATCCATTGAATAGCCATTAATGCGTGCTTTTTCGATTTCCGCTAAAAACTGCTCCTTGGATCTAATCGATCTTTCGGTCGGTCCCGTATAATCATAGCCATCCAAGAGCAAATCCAGTTCACTATTCGTTTTCGTCGCAACAAGGGATTTGCCAACTGCACTCGTATGAATCGGAACACGTCGGCCAATACGGGAATAGAGGACCGTTACCCCAGTGCCCTCCACTTTATCGACATAAACAC
>NZ_JBHVQU010000103.1:0-14764 GCF_042886655.1 Peribacillus sp. NPDC058002
TTGCACTTCGCGAAACGGCAGAGGGCGGCCTGGCTGCGACCCCTACTGGGCGTAGATTGGCCAAGGAAATTTTCGGTTCATATAAATAAACATTCAGTCCCATTAACAAACCTGTTGTTAATGGGACTTTTAATTTGTTTCAACATGGTCATTTTGTGAATGAAAAAAGGAAATTAGAGGAAGATGGAGGGATTTGGCGTTTCTGTACACGGAGATAGAAACAACTGTTTAAAATTCTGAATTATCAGTGAATATCGAGCTATAGCAACTTTGTGAGTTATCACTAACCATGATAAGATGAGTACGAAATTTACTATGGGAAGGATTGATTCTTCATTAATTTTCTCGAATTAACGTACACGTCGGCAATGGAAAAAGCGATGTTTCAGGCTCATGGAATCGGCTATGCACAATATGCTCAAAAATTGGAGCAACGCATGATGGTTGAACAAGAACGGGAACAGGATTATCTACAAAGCAGGCGTATAACAGAGGAGATGAGAGCCAATCTCTTTTTGGGGGGTTAATTTCGATCTACGATATCGATGACATAAACGAAACAATCAGGAACAAGCGAAAGGGCAATCTAAAAGATTGCCCTTTTTGTTCTGCATTAAAAGATAATTTTTCCATTTAAAAGAAGGAAACAACACGTTTAAATAGAATGTACGTTCATGAAGAGGAGGATGATCATGATGGAGAGAAGAGCATTACTGGTATCTGCATTACCGGGATATGAAGAGGAAATTGGGCGGTGGTTATGGTGTTTAGAAGATGTTCGCCGTACGCTCATTTCGGAATTGACTGGAATCAGCCAAAACTCACTAGATTCGAAAATCGATGAAAGGCAAACGATTGGCTCGCTGTTATATCACATAGCGCTGATAGAGGCGGATTGGTTATACGAGGAGGTCCTTGTTACGGAATGGGATTCGGAAATACGCGCATTGTTTGCATTTGGATGCCGTACTGAAGATGACTCCCTAAGCCACATTGAAGGACAAGCATTGGAAGAACATATCTACCGCCTCAATAAGGTACGTGAAGTATTTCTTTCAAACTTTCGTACAATGGACCTAACGGATTGGCGTAAACCGAGGGTGCTTGAACAATATGACGTCACACCTGAATGGGTCGTTTACCATTTGATTGAACATGAAGCACATCATAGGGGGCAGATCTTTCAATTACTGAGGAAATTACGGAATGAATGACTCTTGCCGAATAACTGGCTTGCGAAGAGAAGGCTTGGCAGACAGTCTGCGGAATGGGGAAACCCACTGAAACGTTTTGCAAAGAAAAAAACTGTAGACAAACTCGCTTTTCTTCGAATTTGTCTACAGTCAATATGCCTGGACCGGTTTTATATCATTTAATGTATTTGGTGATTATGACCGAATTTCGAACGCAAGACGCTGCTGGCATACCCAATGACTCCTCCAACAATGGCAGGGATGATCCATCCTAGTCCTGCCTCATACATAGGAAGTATTGCGGTGAAGAAATCATTGATGAATGAAATGTGTACACCTGCTCCATTTAATCCATCAAATAAACTGACGATGAATGTTAAAAGTAAGCTGCCTTGATATACTTCAGGTCTACCTTTAAATAAAGGATGAAGAAAAGTTAAGAAGATCAAAACAATGGCTAGTGGATAAATGGCTGTCATTACCGGGACGGATATGGCAATTAACTGGGTTAGTCCAATATTGGCAATTATTGCACTGAATATGGATAAACTTATGGCAATTGTTTTGTAAGGCAGATTTGGAAATAGCTTATGGAAGTACGTCGAGCAGGATGTAATGAGTCCTACACTTGTCGTTATACAAGCTACAGTGATCATTAATCCTAATAATAGCCCGCCATATGCTCCAAAGTAATAATCCGAGACTTTTGCCAAAACAACGCCTCCATTATCCAAGCGTCCAAGTTTCTCGACGCTTGAAGCACCCATGTAAGAAAGAGCTGTGTAAATGGTAGCTAGGATAACGGCCGCAATCGCAGTCGCTTTTCCACAAACGATCATTATTTGTTTCTTTGTTTTAGCACCCTTTTCTTTAATGGCATTAATGATGATGATGCCAAAAACAAAAGATGCAAGAGTATCCATCGTTAAATATCCTTCTCTAAACCCATTGAAAAATGGTTGAACCATATAGTGCTCGGCAGGTGCTTGGAAATCTCCAATTGGATTAACGAAAGCGACTACCACCAGGATTCCAATGAATGTCAACTTGATGGGTGTCAAAACTTTCCCCACAATTTCGACAATTTTCGCGGGATTGAGCGAAAGAAGACACGAAACCGTGAAAAAGATGACGGTGAAAATAAGTAAAGGCAGTGGACCTGACTCTTCAGGTAAAAAAGGTTTTACACCGATCTCAAAAGAAACGTTTCCTGTTCTAGGCATAGCGAATAATGGACCAATGGCTAAATAAAGAACAGTTGTGAATACAATACCAAAGACTGGATGGACGCGGCTCGCTAATGATTGTAAGTCATCTTTTCCAGAAAAACCGAGTGCCAGCACACCAAGTAACGGTAATCCTACTCCTGTGACCAAAAACCCTGCATTAGCTGACCAGATATTCGTACCTGCTGATTGACCAAGCATTGGCGGGAAAATTAAATTACCTGCACCGAAGAAAAGGGCAAATAACATTAACCCAATCACTACTATAAATGAAAATGGTACCTTATTAGACAAAATAAACCCTCCGAAAAAACCAAAATTTGCTATTTTAGAAAATTATTAAATTTTCTAAAAATTATACACGGACTAATTTCAAGACCGTATCGTATTATATCTAAATTAAATTAATATTTCAATATATTTTTTGTTTTTTATTATTTCCCCTGATGATCAGTGGTCCGCCCTAACATTATTTTGAACATTTAAAGGCTGGTCATACTAATGAAATTCATTTTTGAACAAATGAATGGTAAAAGGAAATGAGGGAGCTGACATTCAAAAAATTCTTAGCCTTTTGTTGTTAATTGCAGTATTTTTCAGTGCAGGTGCATGTAACAAGGAAGTGGTCAAGGAAAACGGTGAAATGATAGGGAGGAGCCCTGTTAAAGAGGGAAAGGCGGTCAAATTGGGAGAGGCAGAAAAGTTATTTAAAGGCTATTATACTGCACGATATGCCATTAAAGATCCGGCCAATCCTCCAACCTTTGATGAAATTGCAGAAAATATTAAAGGATATTTATCAGAAGATGAATATAATGCCCAAATTCTTAACCGTTTTTATTCAATGCCTGCCCTGGTGGCCAAAGAAATCAAGAAAAGCATCGAAGTGCAAAGTGTGAAGCGTGAAGAACAAAGTATAAATGAAGATGGCACAGTGGATTACACATACACAACGGTATTTAAGGTTTATGACGAGAATTCATCCAAGATTTATAAGAAAGAAGGAGAGCTCACGATAACCATCATCGATAATGAATTAAAAGTCACCCGTGATTGGAGCAGAGGGATAAAGATTGACGGTTTAGACGGCGGACTTTAGAATGGAAAAATTAAGGTGGTATTTTATAATGGGATTGTTCTTTGAAAAACGGAAACAAAGTAAAAAAGATGTTTTCTTACTAATTTTCTTATTAGGGCTTCCTATAATAAGTATGGTTAAGTTTATCACGGATATAGATTTATCTTGGTTAACTGACATTGTGTTAATTGCAATCATTGTTCTTTCGGCATTCATATATTTTGAAGGAAAAAGAAACAGGGAAAATGATAAATGAAATCCCAGATCTCGTGGAGTAAGGGGGCAGAAATGCTATTGATTTCCAGGTAGCTAGGGATACAAGTAATCAGGTTAGTTCAAGTACAAAGTTTAATTGGACTGTGTAGCTTCATTAATTGCACATAATACGATCATACAACACTGGGTTATTATTTTGCGCCAGTGTTTGTCATGGTTCTCTCACCATTTGTACTTAAGGAGCTTTTACCAATTAAAAAAGTTGTTGTACCGGTGTAGCGATTAGGTAAATTATTGATTATGGGAAACGGCATTAGCACCTCTGGTAAAGATGAGCTACTTGGGATCCTTTTCGGGTTAGTTGCACCTGCATTTTACGCAGTTAATGTTATTAAATAAATCTTTCCAGGGAGCTGCTTTTACAGCTCTTTTTCTTATGGAGAGCTAAAGGGGCAGGTCAGTGTAACAAGAATGGGTGGCTTTACTTTTATTTTGCCTTTTTTTACAACTATGGGACACGCTTTTCCCGCAGATTGAACGCCTTTTGTCTACAAACTGGTGGTTACTTGCTCATTCCAAGCAAGTTTTTTTATTTGAAATATGAAATAAAAGCTATGTGAATATAAGTTTTCACATAGCTTTTTATTATTGTTTATGTGATTGGGCTAATTTCGCTACATTCGTTGCAGTACAGCTATCTATACGTATGTCCACCAAAAGGGAAATTTACAATTCCTTTAGCTTGATCCTTCTAATTAACTCTTCGAACCAATATATTGTGTGATCTGTTCTGGTTGAAAAATAGCCATCCAAAAATTCACGAATATTCTCGTTGCCTTTAGGTTCTGGCTCGAAATTCCCAAGATGCTCCCAAAGTGCCTTGATGGACTTTACTTTTTTTTCTAATATATCTACTACTTTATCCCGATCTACATACTTGATGTTGGCTAAACCAACAATCATATCCTTAATTTCATCTGCACTTTCAAATAATTTATAGATTTTCTTTGGTAGTTCTTCGCGACCCTTATCGGTAATCGCATATACTTGTTTATCAGGCCGATGTTCTTCTTTTATCACTTCAACTGGTTCAACTAAACCTTGTTTTACCAATGATTCAAAATGGTAGTATAGTTTACTTTCCGTTAACCCGCCTAGGCGATCCAACGGAATGGGTTCTGAAAGCTGCTTTTTTAATTTATAAGGATAATTTTTATCTTCCATCAGCTTGCTCAATATAAAAATTTGAATGGACATTTTCTACGCTCCTTTAAGAAGTATCATCTCCTTATTGTAGCAAAACTTAAGCTGTGATTTCAGCCGCTTTCTTTTCGGCTTCTGTTTCAGAAGCCTCTCCTG
Source organism: Peribacillus sp. NPDC058002 (assembly GCF_042886655.1). Taxonomy (NCBI): domain Bacteria; kingdom Bacillati; phylum Bacillota; class Bacilli; order Caryophanales; family Bacillaceae; genus Peribacillus; species Peribacillus sp. NPDC058002. The sequence goes on from NZ_JBHVQU010000103.1 coordinate 5,073, forward strand.
GCATCGGTTTTTGTATAAACGCTACGATGGCCATATTAATGGCCATCGCAGCAGCACCAACCGCAGCCATTGACCAAATATACGGACTTGGACTGATGCTGCCATATAGGTTTGCAAAGTAAGCTTGCACCGAGTAATACATCGGGGAAATGTGGCTCATCCATTCATATGGTAAATGCATCATATCACGTGAGATGGTGGCACCATTTGCTATTGTTTGTATTAATAAAATCGGTAAGTTTAAAATCATTCCGCCTTCACCCAATAAGAAGATTAAAATCGCGGTGAAGTTAAAACAAACCATATAGTTCAGTATTTGTTGACCTACTATACCGAAGAATAGGCCACCGCTTGGCTTGTCAATTAAATACGCTACACCTACAGCGATGAGTGATGAAACCACTGCAATCAATAACGCTGTTAATTGCACATACATGAATAAACGTGTTTTACTAGCTTTCCCACGGCTGGCTCTAAATGCACCCACTATTTGCATCGCACCGATCATCGCCCCGACATAACCGGCCATTGTCAAGAACATAGGCAGCATATTGTTATTCATGCCATCTGGTATCTCGTTAATTGTAACCACATTTCCTACATAGGATTTCTCAATCATTTCCGCTAATTCAGCGGCTTGCTTTTCCGGTACATTAAAGTTCATCAATACGCCCTTGGCCGTTTGCTGTGAGAATTGTGTGCTTAACTGATTGTTAATTTCAGTAACGATAGAATTCATGGTGGAAGAAACGGCTGTTGCCCCTGCCTCATTGATTGTAAAGTCAATGCTTGATGATGCTTCACCTTTTTGCATATTCGCAGAGAAGGTTTTCGGGATGTGTACGACTAATGCTAAGTCATTTTTCTCTAAATCTTTTAAGGCTTGTTTATTGGTTATATACGTCTTGATTTCTTTAAAGGGTAAATTTTCTTTTAACTGATCGGCAATCATCGCCCCATTTTCCCCGTCATCATCATTGATGATGGCGATCGGTAATTTATCGACGTTTCCTGGAATGGCTGTATACCCAGGCAAGAAGATGCCAAGCATGGCAATTGCATAGAAAATCCCCATAAAGATTGCCGCAGATGCACCTCTTGTTTTTAAGAATGCAGTAAATTTCATATGTTGAATCCATCCTTTTGATTTAATAGTATAATACTTCATTTTAAGTACTCTAATTATAGTACTTAAAATGAAGTACTTTGAATTTTATTTTATTTTACTCAAAAAGTCAATTGAAAAATTTTTATGCATACAAAAAACTCCCAGCAAAAATCTTCTTTTTGTTGGGAGTAACTATTACATTCTTTGAGGACGCTACATTAAAATTGCTGCAAATTTTTCGCTAAGCGCGACAAGGGATTTCTGTTAATTATGTGTTGTTATTGATTTCCTCTGCCGGTACAATTTTTGTGTGATTAAGCTGTCCTTAAGTTTTCGTCTTGTTTAAAAACGGAAAGCTATAAAAATCTAAGCATGCTTATTTCATGAACCATGGCATTAATGCAGGCTTTTTTTCATACGATATTTTTGGGGTGAAAAAATGGCAAGAGTAAGTTACCGAAGTTCGGACATTGACTTAATGGCAAGGATGATGAGAGCTGAAGCCGAAGGTGAAGGACTGCAAGGGATGTTATATGTTGGAAATGTAATTGTTAATCGACTTGTAGCAAATTGTATAGACTTTAAAGATTTAAGAACCATTCCACAAGTCATTTATCATGTACAAGGAGGAAATTATTCTTTTGAAGCTGTTCAAAAAGGCAATGTATTCTATCAAAGAGCGAGAACGGCTGAAAAAAGATTAGCAAAACAGAATCTGGAATATTGGAGACAGCACCCAGGGAAATATGCCCTTTGGTATTTCAATCCATATGCTCCATGCCCTCCAACATGGTACGATCAACCCTTTGCTGGTCAATTTAAAAATCATTGTTATTATGAACCAAAACCTGGAACATGTGAAAGTGTTTATACCGGTTAGGCGGTCCAGGTGCAATTATTACCATTTAAGGAGCTGATCAGCAGCTCCTTTTTTTATGCATCAAACGGGAACTTCAACAAGGAATTCTGGATTTTATGGTAAAATAAAGGGAATAATGGCGTGTTATTTGGGGGAGTTTGAGTGAAGGATATTATATTTTTTGTGGTTGGGTTATTCATTCTCTATATAGTTATTGAAACGGCAGTAAGAAAAGGAATTAACAATTCAAATATTGGTCAATTGCTTGAAAAAAAGTATGGAGTTAAAGCAGATAAAAGGTCTTTTCTTGATGATGATTTAGATAATGATAGATAAAACGGATTGGAGGTTGCTGCGGCAGCCTTGTTTTATTCATATAAATAAAACAAATCCAACAAGATAACAATGATTTTCCATAACAGGCCGTCGGTTTGTGGAACAGCACACTTATTCAGCGTCTTTCCCAGTACGACGAAATTCGGCGTAGTACACCTTCCGCATTTCTTGTTCGAATTCAATATTTTCGATGAAAGCCGTTATGGTTTCCTCCAGTAACAGGCCCTTTAATTTCCGAAGCTTTATTGGCCCCACTCCTGGCAACTTATCAGATATATGTACTTCGAAATCCCTCTGCCGTTTATAAAAGCGAATGCTGCCATACCCGATTCTTTCCACTTCCCCCAAGGTATATGCAAATTCAAATCGTTGCTGAATGAACGAAGATACCTCAGGCAGCCCTAAACCTTCATAGAGGGTAGGGAATTCATGGGAAACTGGAGGTCCTTTGAATGATATTGATGAAATCTTCAAATGGTTCTTCCTCCTTTGGTGGAATAAAGACAGATATACGTTGCTTATATTATTGTGCTATGGGCCAATATTTTAAACATCTTTACAGTGGTCGTGCTTTCATGTAACCAGGTAGTGATGATTATCGGTGTAGGGCTCATTATAGAGCAGGCCTCGTGAAGGAGTGTCCTTTAATTGACGTGGCTCCGGATTTCAATTGGGGAGATCCTTCCGCTAATTCGAATTAAGCCAATTTATTATTATTTAATATAAAGATAGATATTGAAAACCTTGGATCCTTGAAAATGAGGAAGGATACCTAAGTTTTTTAGATAGAAGGGAAGGTTAAAGATTATAGAAATGTAACCTTCCTTTCAGTTGGCGTTGTTGTTGAAATGCTAAGAATTCCAGAGCAGTCGTGAGATGGTGATTAGTTTATTGAGGGAGGTTCGAACTTTATTTAACGTTTGGGTCCTTTTTGAATAAATTACTCCTGTAAAAGCCAGATTATTAACATAGGAAATACGAGTTATATAAATGAGGGTACATTATGAACCAAGCTGGTGTGAATGAAAAGTATAAGGTATCGCCATTCTATGTATATTTTTTAATGCATTCGATGCAAACAGGATTAGGGGTGTTGAACTTTCAAAGAGATTTAGCCAAGGCGACGGGGACGGATGGCTGGATCTCCATAATCCTAGCCGGACTGATTGTTCATATTTTAATTTGGTTAATATATAAGATTTTCAGTATTGTTCCCGGTGATATCATTTCTGCCAATAATCATGCATGGGGTAAATGGGTTGGGAATTTCTTTAGTCTCTTATTCATTCTGTACTTTTTCGTCCTAGGAATGACGATCATAATCGGCTATATAAATGTCCTTCATGTTTGGATGTTTAAAGAGGTACCCTCATGGGCCTTTGCTTTGGTTTTCCTGGCCATGATTTATTACATCATTACGGGAGGGTTCCGAACCATTACAGGTATTGCCTTCTTAAGTGTAATTGTTTCATTCTGGCTTTTATTTATACCTCTATATGGTTTTAAATACGCTGATTTCATCAGTTTTCTCCCTATTTTCGATCATACGTTAATCGAAATAATGAAAGGAACCAGAAGTACTTCATTATCAATGCTTGGTTTTGAAATGATCCTGATGTTTTATCCGTTCATCAAAAATCCTGAAGCATCACAAAAGTATGCCCATGGAGGAGCCTTGTCCACTACGTTATTGCTCCTATTACTTTATTTTGTTTCGACAGTCTTTTATTCACAGAAACAGTTGGCCCTTACCCTATGGCCAACACTCACATTGACCAGTATCATTGAATTGCCCTTTATTCAACGTTTCGAATACATAACTGTTTCTTGGTGGAACATTGTTATTATAACTAACATGGTCCTTCCTTTGTGGGCTGCCAGCAGGGGGATCAAGCGCTTATTCAACGTCCAGCAAAAGTATCCCTTATGGGTAATGTTCATGATCATACTACTCGTCAATATATTCTTTTTCGATCTCGAATCCTTACATATATTAAATAAAATGATCAATCCATACAGCGTGTCCTTCCTTGTTTTATACTTGCCTCTTCTTTTGGTTTTACTTAGCATTAAGAAGTGGAGGAAACGTTTATGATCCAATTATCATTCCATTCCGAATCCGCTCCCTTTCCGCCGACTGTCTGCCACTCGTCGGTAATGGTGATAATTACCTCCAACAAATGTGAAATATACTATTACTTTAAACAGGAGTTGCTTTGGCAGCTCCTTTTCTTATGAAGCAAACAGGGCAGGATAGTTCGGATATAGTCTATTTAAAGTATAATATCGGTAGACATCGTAACAGGAACTGAGGAGTTGAATACAACCAATTACCACAAATTAAAAGGCCTTTCCTTGGATGTAATCATAAATGATCATGACGATGTTATAAGTATGATTCAATCTTTATGCTACTAGTTAACAGATAAACAATTTAGATGCTTTACTTCAGTATGGGAGATTGCTGAGGCAGTCTTTTTCATTGTTGATGAACCAATCACAATAAATGTGGGGTGAATGATACGTGAAGTCATTTCAACTAAATGAAAAAACGATGTCCTTTTTATCGAAATATCCATTATTTGAGGATGATTCGATACAACAAGTTCAGTTGCAGCACCGTTTGGAATTAGTAAAAGCATTTGGGATTCAAAAAGGAATGCGCGTATTAGAAATAGGCTGCGGGCAGGGCGATACAACCGTTGCATTAGCCGACGCGGTAGGAGAAAACGGATGTGTTGTCGCAATAGATATCGCTAGTCCCGATTACGGGGCACCGTTAACTTTAGGTCAAGCAACTGAACGTATTAAGAAATCTCAATTAGGAGAACGTATTGACTTCCATTTTGAAATGGATTTTGATTTTTTTGAATCGACTATGCCATTTGATGCGGCGGTTTTATCCCATTGTTCATGGTATTTCAAACAACCGGAAGATTTATTGAATTACTTTAAAAAAATTCGTGGTTTGGCAAAACATTTATGTTTTGCAGAATGGGACCTCGATTTTACCTGCATTGCGCAACGGTCCCATTTTTGTGCAGTTTCCATTTTGGCATTGTATTCAAACTTCGTAAAGAATGAAGGAAATATCCAAAACTTGTTTCATAAAACTCAAATTCACCAGTTACTCCAGCAAGCAAATTTTGAAGTGGTAAAACAACTTACAGTCGATGCAACCTTATTACAAGACGGTCAATGGGAAAAAAGTTATGCAAATAGCATCCGTGCAGATTTTATTAAAGTTCCTTCCATGATGCAACCGTTGATAACTAGTTATTATGAATTGATGAACACTTCAAATGGAAATGAAAAATCATTAAATAGTTTCATTATTTGTGCAAAGTAATAAGTTCCTCATTGGATGGTTCATATCAACTGCTACGCTAATTCAACCTAAATATAAAAAAGTGTATGTTTTTGAAGGTGATTCATTTTTTTTGTTGTATTTTTAATAATTGGTAGATGAATTAAAAATATAAAAAAATGGAGGTAAAATCACATGTTCAACAATTGGAAAAAAACACTTATGGCTGGAATTATCAGCTTATCCTTGCTAGGTACAGGGTACGTCGGTCACGATCTGATCTCCTCGCAAAACGTCTCGGCTGAACCAGCATCAGAAAAGGCGCCAGGGCATTTGAAAAAAGTCGAGGCTTCCCAGCTTGATGAAATAATCAAACGTGGATACATTCGGGTAGGAATGACCGGCGACTACAGACCTTTTACCTATTTGAATCCGGAAACAAATGAGTATGAAGGCTTTGACGTGGACGCTGCCAAAGAACTTGGCAAAGATCTTGGTGTAAAGGTGAAATTCGTCGCCACCACATGGCCTGCGATGTTGAAAGACCTGGAAGCGGACAAATTCGATATCGCTGTGGGCGGTGTGACTCGCAATACAGCGAGACAAAAAAGCGCTTATGTATCCCAAGGTTACCTTTCATTCGGTAAGGTACCATTAATTCGCAAAGAAGATAAAGACAAGTATCTTTCCATTGAGGATATCAACAAGCCTTCTGTACGCATCGGCGTAAATCCAGGCGGAACAAACGAGGAATTTGTCCGTCAGTATCTAAGCAATGCTAACGTAACCGTTGTACAGAACAACCTTGATATCCCACATCTTGTTGCAGAAGGTACGTATGATGTCATGATCACTGATACAGTAGAAGCAATGCTGTATGCAAAAGCTGATTACAGACTGTATGCGGCTCAAACTGACAAGCCTTTCACAAACAGTGAAAAAGGTTATATGATCCCGAGAGGTGATTTCATTTATGCAAGCTACTTGGAAATGTGGATGGATGAAATGAAGCTACAGGGAAAATTTGATGCCCTCTACAAAAAGTGGATGGAATAGAATATTGAGATGTGTAGTCAGTTTCTAGGATAGAAGAGCAATTACTTCCCCTTTTTCTTCTGGAAGTATAGGGGCGGGTTATAAATAAAAATTTGTTTCGGATTATTTCAACTATAAATAAATAGATGAAGGAGGAGTATTCATAGAAAAAATACCTGTTAAAACTTTAAAGAAGATAGAAGAGGACATTAAAAATCATGATTTAGGCAAAGCAAGAGATAGAATACACGGGTTAATTATCACCTATCCAGATGAATTAGAACTCCGCAAAAAGTTAGGCGATATCTATTTTGCATTAAAATATCCCTCGATGGCCGGTCGCTATTGGTATCTAGAAAAGAATAAGACACCTGAAATGGTGGATGCGTGCATTCAGTTCGAAAAATCCATGGGTAACGATCCTATTGGAATAGCCAGAGTTCTAAAGTTCAAAGGAGATAGTGAAATTATAAAAGGACTGCAAGATGAGGCAGGTTCTCCTATACAAAATAAAGTTAAAGAAAAGTTGACGGAAGAACCTGATGAGACATTGGGGGATAAGTTATTTCCTATTGGGTGTATCACGATATTAATATTAATCATCTTCTTTACATTAATCGGAATCTACACTCTCTTTAGCTGGATTTTTTGATCCCTGAAGAAAGGTATTTATAGTAGTTGTTCTTCAGCTAACAGTCCTTCACTTCATTACCAGGAGCTGATCAGCGGCTCCTTTTCTTATGCAACAAATGGGGCAGGTTAGTTTAACAAATAGGATTTAATTTACGGGTTAAGGAAATTCATATTTAGGGGGATATTTAGATGTCAAATCATGAAAACGAAGAAATGCTGACAGGAGGGAATGTCTCTAACGTTTATCGTTCGGAAGATACTGTGCGACGAGAATTAAAGCCAGATAGTCCTAGAGTTCATAAGCTATTAAAGCATTTGGAGAACAAAGGCTTCAGCTATGCTCCAAAGTTTTTAGGTATTGATGATAAAGGAAGAGAGGTATTATCATTTATTGAAGGAGAAGCTGGTAATTATCCTTTAAAAGAATACATGCGGTCTGATGATGTCTTAATGGAAATAGCGAAAATGCTCCGGCTTTATCATGATTCTGTCAGCGATTTTTCATTTGATGATAGCTGGCAATCGATAGATAACACCCCCCAACAATTTGAGGTACTATGCCATAATGATTTTGCGGTATACAACATTATTTTTAAACATGAAAGACCAATAGGTATTATTGATTTCGATGTCGCTGGACCTGGTCCAAAACTTTGGGACATAGCGTACACTCTTTATACGGTTGTCCCCTTAAGTAGATTTAATCTTTCTGAAACTGGTGAGAAAGTTAAATATAATTCATTACAGCACGCTAACCGTATAAAACAAAGAGTTAGATTGTTTTTTGAATCTTACGGTGAGGAAATAGAAGAAGATTATTTGGAAATGGTATTGCTGCGATTGGAAGGGTTATGTAAAACCATTACAAGAAAAGCCAGTGAAGGTGACATTGCCTTTCAAATGATGATAGATGAAGGGCATCTTGAACATTATCAAAACGATATTACATTCATTCGTGAACATGGAAAAGAGTGGATTTAAGTGTGGATTATTTGTTGAACGCTAGCCGGAGATCAGAGCTGTCTTTAAGGCAGCTCTTTCTTTATGCAACTAACGGGGCAGGTTAGTTGAAGAACAATTGAGCTATTACACCTCAAAAACTGGACTATTTTAAAAAAAATTAGGAAAGATAACTTTTGAGGTGAGTTTTATGAAAAAGCTATATATATTGATTATTACCATTCCTATGTTGTTTTTTTGTTCAATTCAAGGATACGCACAACCTAAAGAATGTCCTGTGTTAAGTGAATTAGAGAAAACATCGATTAAGGATAAAAAAGAGGTAATAAAAGCGTTAAATACTTTAATTCCAAAAACTTATGGAACTGGATTAGATGATTTTCCTGACATATATACTAAGTGGGATGTAGTAACTGCCAAACCTTTTCCCGAAACAGTTGGCAATAAAGATGAAGAAGACTATTTTGGAATGGCAAAGACCTTTTGTGGCAAAGAAATTGCTGAAGAATCATGGCTTGTACGTTTAGATTTTCCCAAAGCACCAGGAGTTAACTTAGCCCAAGGTCAAATATTTTTAGCCAAAAGTAAGGAAAAAGGATGGTTTGTTTGGTTCCAATACCATTAAATTGGGATCAGCAGCTCCTGGTAATGAAGTAAAGGGGCAGCAGGATAGTTCAACAAGCACAGTGTATTCGGACTGTTCATTAATATTTGTTAGAATTAATTATTGGAAATTGTCATCTTATTTTTTATGAATGGTTCTAGAATTGTTAGGCAAAATAATTAGAATATTAAATAAGGTGGTGAATAACTCTGAAAGCGAAAGCACCAACACCAGCAAAAGCACCAACACCAGCAAAAACATCAACACGAGCAAAGGCACCAACACCAGCACGAACACCAGCAAAGCATCAATGACAAAGAAGGAAATTCAAAATTCAAGTATGGAACAAATCAATAAAGATCATGAAACCGAAACTACTTTCAAAGTAGACAATCCTAAAAAACATCAAATAAAGGATAACAAGTAATGATTAGGAACCTTTTGGTTCCTTTTTTTGTTGCACAGTTTGTGTCAACTCTACAATAATCCTTAATGATGATTAAATGTAAGTACCTTGTTCCACTAACAGGTGCAAAAGTTGAAGAAAATATGAGTTAATTTAACTTATTACTTTAGGAATTATAGTTGAGGTGCCCAAGAGTAAATGGAATCATATCCCAAAAAAACTGAAAAATATAAAAGGAAAGAACCCCCAGGCATTTTGTTTTTGGGGGGAAGTCTTCTTCTATTAGCTGAATTACTTCCTATCCAATATAAGAACATATGGACAGCATTGGGTATATCTCTTATTATTATTATTATTATTATTATTATTATTTTTATTTATATTATTATTTATATTTTTGTGGTTATTGATAGACTAAAGGGCTGGTATTATACAAAGTGGATT
>NZ_JBHVQU010000104.1:0-14280 GCF_042886655.1 Peribacillus sp. NPDC058002
TCGCCACGATTGCATAAGTATGAGACCGTTTAATGGGAGCAAGTTCCGCTTCTTTCAGTTCAATGATCATGGCTTAACACCTTTTCTGAAACCGTGGGTAAAACTCACATCATATAATTTGGATCGGTATTCATCTTTATCATGGATGGCAGGGTCCAACGCCCATCCAGCCAAAATCATCGCATGCTTGCGGATACCATTTCGACGCATATCATCATCTAAGTTCACTAACGTGGTACGGACGATTTTTTGGTCCGGCCATGTTGCCCTTTGAATGACTGCTATCGGAGTATCATCCTTCCAACCGGCCTCCTGGAGTTCTTTAACGATTTTTTTAGTCAAGGTCGCACTCAAGAAAAGGGCAATCGTACAGTGGTGACTTGCCAAATCACGTAACTTCTCAAATTCCGGAACAGGCGTACGTCCTTCAGCCCTCGTCAAAATGAGTGTCTGAGTTAAATCAGGGATAGTCAGCTCTGCTCCTATTGCAGCTGCCGAGGCGAAAACCGAACTTACGCCCGGGATCACCTCATAACCAATACCCTCTTTCTTCAAAAGGACAATTTGTTCCATGATTGCACCGTACATGGCAGGATCCCCTGTATGGATTCTAGCAACCATCTTTCCTTCTCTAACACGCTCAACCATGATGCCAACAATTTCCTCCAAATGCATACCTGCCGTTTTTAGCACCTCGGCATCGGGTTTTGCCTTAGCAATCAATTCTTCATTCACTAATGAATCCGTATATAAAATCACATCAGCCGTTTGGAGAATGTTCAATCCTTTTACAGTTATCAAATCCGGGTCACCCGGGCCAGCACCTACAATATATATCTTCATTTTCTCACCACCATCAATGTTAAGTATTCTAGTTCAAGTCCTTCCAATTCACTTACTTTCCAAATCACTTCTTCATCGGAAGTGACTTTGGTTACGACCGAGGCCTTTTCAAGCAGGTCCAAATCTTTTAAAACGGTAATCATTAAATCGATGACCTTTGCCACTTTTATGAACACCACGGCATCATGATCTTCGATCGCCTTCTTCATCGCTTCATAGTCATCCCTTGCAGGAACTATCGCCACATGGTCATCACCATCAGCCAAAGCGATGCCCAGTCTTGACGCTGACCCATTAAAAGAAGAAATGCCCGGGACTGTCTTGATTTCGACTTCGGGATGCAACTCCTGCATCAATTACATCATATGTATGAACGTACTATATAAAAGCGGATCGCCTTCCGTAACGAAAGCAACATCTTTACCTTCATTTAATTTTTGCCAAACTTTTTCGACCGTTCCCTTCCATTCCCGATCCAAAATCGCTTGATCTTTCGTCATCGGAAAAACCAGCCCCAGCATATCCTTCTCTTCAGGACGAATGTAAACTTCAACAATGCGATGGGCGTAGCTTTTACTCCCTTTTCTTTTTTTTGGATACGCAATGACCGGAGATTCCTGAATCACGCGAAATGCCTTTACTGTAATAAGCTCTGGATCGCCCGGGCCCACGCCAAGGCCAAATAATGTACCAAGATTACTCATTCATGTCTTCCTTTCGTTGTGCAGTAATGATATACACAGGATTAAGCGGAACAAATCTGTTCATTCCCAATATTGGCTTACTTCTGGAGATTTGGGCATGCATGATGGAAGTGTGAAAACCAGCTTCAGCAAATGCCTCATTAGCCCTGTAAAGATTCTCAATCGTCGCAGCATTCAGAACGATTCTGCCGCCTTCTTTCAATCGTTTGCAGCATGTATGGATGAGATCTGCCATTTCGCCGCCGGTCCCGCCAATGAAGATCGCATCAGGATCCGGAAAAGTTTCCAGTCCTTGCGGAGCTTTTCCATGAATGGCCGTTATATCTGTACGGAATTTACGCTGGTTTTGATAACAGTTTTCTAAATCAGGCTCATTTTTTTCAATTGCGAAAATTTGGCCTTCGGATGCAAGCTTGGCCGCTTCAATTGCCATTGAGCCCGTACACGTCCCAACATCCCAAACGGTGCTGTTTTTCCTGAGTTTCAACGCTTGCAGGCTTAATACCCGAATTTCCTTTTTGGTTATGAGGCCTTTGTCGGGTTTCCGCTGCGAAAATTCTTCATCTTCTATCCCCAAGGACCAGCTTGGACCTTCTGATTTTCTTTTCAAAATGACGACATTCAACGGCGAGAATTCCCGCTCCGCCATTTCTTCAAGTTCATACCAGCCAGAGTCTTCGGTTTCTCCTTGAAGATTTTCAGCCACAAATGCCCGGTATTCAGTCATTCCGAATGAAATGAGATATTTAGCAAGTTGATTGGGACTATTTTCGATGTCAGTAAGCAAAGCTACTTTCGCTTTCCCATCTATCCTTTGGGCCAGACCTTTCATACTGCGGCCATGAACACTGACTAGGAAGGCATCTTGCCAGCTTTCACCCATTTTTGCAAAAGCAAGCTGAATTGAACTGAAATATGGGTAAACCTCTATGTTGATTTTGCTTGAAAGATAGCCTCCCATCCCATAAAACAATGGGTCACCGGAAGCTAAGACAACTGTTGGATGAGTTTCATCCCGCAGTTGTTCCACCACCTTTTTCAAACCGCCCTTTATGACAATCTTCTTGCCAGAATAGTTCGGAAAAAACGATAAGACCCGTTCACCTCCGACCAGCACTTCACTTTCTTCTATCCATTGGGCATATTGGGGCAGCAAGCTCTCCTGACCGTTATCCCCTATCCCGATTAATTTAATCGATTGACTCAATTCCAACAGCCCTTCCCAGTAATTGTCCCTTCAACGAATAAATCGCCGTTTCCATTTCAATTCCGCCCTTCACTTGCTTTATGGCAGAGTGACAGCAGGATTCACATAGTTTATTAAAAAAATCAACATTATTTATCGCTGACATCATGTCCCCGACTTGGGACGCCGTGTTTGCATTCTTGATTTCAAGAACAAGATCATCTTCAGCTCCGACGCTTTGGGCTATTTCCGATAGAAAACCGAAGTCGACCGGGGCACTTTTTGAATGCACCATCATCACACCTTGGGCCACTTTGGAGAATTTCCCCATCATGCCGACCAATGATACCTTTTTAATTCCCTGTCTCTTACATTGCTTAAGTGAGAAGCCCACAAAGTCACCCATTTCAATAAAGGCTTCCTCAGGCAAATCCTGGATAAGGCCCATCGCATACTTTTCACTGCGCCCGCCAGTAGTTAAGACAAGATGCTCACAGCCACTCGCTTTGGCGACACTTATAGCCTGGACGATGCTTGCCATATAGGCTGAACTGGAAAAAGGGACGACAGTGCCCCTTGTTCCTAAAATGGAAATGCCCCCCACAATCCCCAAGCGGCCATTTAATGTTTTTTTCGCTATTTCTTCACCTGCTGGCACGGAGATGACGACTTTCACTCCTCTATTGATCTTAAATTCTTCCAATGTTTGTTCCACAGTGGTTAAAATCATTTTGCGCGGTACAGGATTAATGGCCGCTTCTCCTACAGGGACAGGAAGCCCGGGTTTGGTCACACGCCCCACACCTATCCCTCCATCCAGGATAATCCCAGGTGCCTCCGACCAGCTGACCGTAGAGATAATATGTGCCAGATGGGTAGCATCGGGATCATCTCCGGCATCTTTGATCGTTTCAGCACTAACCGCATTTTCCGAAATAGCATATTTCTCAATAGTGAAAGTGGCATCTCGCCCGATGGGCAAGGAAATCGTCGCTTCCTCAAGTGCATCCCCCGTGATCAATGCAGTCAATGCCGCTTTAGTCACGGCAGTCGAACATGCCCCTGTCGTATACCCATGACGCATTTGTGAGGGGTCTTTTTTTACTTTCTTTTCCATGATTTTAACTATCAGCTAAAAGGGAAATCGCGTTCAATGCAGCAACAGTGACAGTACTTCCACCTTTTCGGCCAATATTCGTAATGAATGGAGCCTCCGTGATCTTAGCGAGTTCCTCTTTAGATTCCGCTGCAGAAACAAACCCAACAGGCATTCCAATGATTAAGTCCGGTTTTGCAATCCCTTCTTTAATAAGGCGAATGAGCTCAAGTAAAGCTGTAGGTGCATTGCCAATGGCATAAATGCCCCCTTCATTTTCCTTAACGGCTTTTTGCATCGAAATGATCGCCCTTGTCGTATTCAAACGTTTTGCTTCGACCATCACATCCGGATCTGAAATATAGCAATGAACGTCCCCGCCGTGTTTTTGAAATCTTTTTTTGCCTGTACCGCTCTCGATCATTTGCACATCCGCAATGACATGTCTACCTTTGCGAATGGCTTCCACACCAGCTTGAATGGCATTTGGATGGATGATGACACTTCTTCCCAATTCAAAATCCGCTGAAGCATGAATGACCCGGCGGACGATCTTCCATTCATCTTCAGAAAAATCATGATTGCCCATTTCTTCAGCAATGATTGAGAAGCTATAATCATATATTTTGTCTGGGTCTACCGTTAGTGGTTTAAAATCCGTTTTAAAATCCATCTTGCATTCCTCCTATTTTTCATTTAGTTGTTTATTCAACTCGGCGATGACATGATCAAAACTGGAATGAACATTTTGATAGTCAACATCCGGTCGCGATATCATGATCGTCTCTATTCCACATTCCAACGCTGCTTCCAATTTCTCATCAACCGCACCGACCTTGCCACTTTCTTTCGTAATCATCAATGTGACCCCATACTGTTCATATAGAGCTTTATTTAATTCTTTGGAAAATGGCCCTTGAATCGCAACGATATTTTTTTGCTCAATGCCCAGCTGAGCACATTTTTCCATATTATCCATGCGTGGCAGCATTCTCGCTATGACTCTTGTATTCTCTAGCCCTACCAATTCTTTTGCGAACACCGCCAGGGTTTTACTTCCTGTCGTAAGCATGATGACTCCCCGTCTCACAGCAGCAAGCTTAGCAGCTTCCTCATAATCACGGACAACTATCAATTTATCATTCTGAAACCGTTGACTTTCACGCTCATAACGAATATAAGGGACATTTGCTGCCTTTGCTCCGTTAAGGGCGTTCTTGGATGCTTCTTCGGCAAATGGGTGACTTGCATCAACTACTGCCTGGAGACCTTTTTCCGAGATTAAAGATGTCATATCCTCTGCAGTTAATCGGCCAATCCGGGTGGTTATGCCTGCATCTTGCAAACTTTTAGCTGCCGACCCGGTTACAACAGTTGCCAAAACCTTGAATCCCACCTGCTGCATCTCAATCGCTAATTCCCTTGCATCACTTGTACCCGCCAAAAACAAAATCATTTTGACGTCCCCACCACTTGCCCAACGTGATCGTGATGATGGTCGTGATCGTGGTCATGATGGTGATGATGGTGGGCATGTCCATATTCCTCGACATGTTTACGATAGTTTTCCAAATCACGTGCCCCGCTTGATCTGCCCTCACTAGCTTCAATTACACGTTCTTGCAGAATGTTCTGTAATGTTGGATGATATCCAAAATACTTAGCCAAAATGAATTCTTGATCTTGATATTGCTCTTGATAGCCTTTCAGCATATCCTCCATTCTTTCCATCAACACACCTGTGAACAGGAAATATGGCAGCATCACTACTTTTTTTGCCCCTAAGCGGATGCATCGTTCAATACCTTCGTCAACGTGCGGGTCCGTTACACCCATGAAAGCTGCTTCGACCCATTTTACGTTCAATTTTTCCCATAATAATCGTGAAATTTTATATATATCACTATTTGCATCAGGATCACTGCCACCTCGGCCAATCAGCAATATTGCTGTCTCTGCCTGTTCAGAAGCTGTATCGAATCCCGCTTCCTCAAGACGGTCTGTCAGGATTGTCAATATATCATGGTGGACCCCTATCGTTTGGCCATATGTGAATTTCACTTCTGGATACTTTGTTTTCCCATCCTCTATTTCAGCTGGGATATGTAATTTCGAATGTCCTGCATGCAACAAAATGATTGGTATGACGATAACTTCAGAAGCCCCTCGTTTTACACAATTATCAATGCCTTTGGATATATTCGGTGCCGCAAATTCCAAGAAGCACGTTTCAACAAGGAAGCGCCCATCCAATGCCGGAACCATATTTTCAATAAATTGAAGGACTTCTTCGTTTCCCGAAGCCAAACGGCTTCCGTGTCCTACGAACAAAACTGCTTTCATTTACTTTCCCCCTCTTGATTAGTCTTCACAAGGCGCAGGCTCTATGTTTATTTTGGGAGCGATGTCCTGATAAGAAAAATTCTGTATCTTTTTCGAACGTTTGAAGTATTTAAAAAGCCGCTCATTTGGATGGGCATTTTGCTTATACTCCGCGACAATGTCCGTAATCAGTTCAACAAGCTGTTCCGGTTCAATGCCTTCTGCAACAGGCTGACCTGGATGGGCTGTTCTTCCAACCGGTTTAGCTCCAAGAAATAAGTCAAACTTCCCTTTTCGGAAGACAATCCCGATATCATCCATCACAGCTCTATAACAAGCCATCCCACACCCATTAAAACCGATGTTTAGTTCCTTTGGCATTTTCATTCCGCCAAGCACCCGATGTATTTCATCCGCATAAGGAATGGATTCGGTTTTTTCGCCATCACAGAAATCACATGCTTTTAATGTCAGTACATCTCCAATCGGTGATAATAGAAAGTTTGCTGACTGCAATTTCCCCGTAATGACTTCCGGATCCATTGTCGGTATCTTTAATACGATTTTATGATTTGGCGTGTATTCCATCGTGCCCTTTTCCCCGACAACTTCCGCAAGTGTCATCATTTGTTTGGGAGTGAATTGTTTATTCGCCACACCTGGACTAACGGCAAGTTCGAATACCGACTCCATTTTTTGCTGAACAATCGGCTCAATGGATTGCTGAACGGTTTGACCTTTGACTCTTGACAGTGCTTCCATTGCCATTTCAAAGGAAGCTGGCTTCTTTTCAGGTGCTTTTGTAAGTAATCCAACTCCTCCAGAGGATTCGGTGAAGGCTTCTTGATCTAATGCCCACGGTTCCGCTTCTTTTTGCAGACGCTGATGCGGCTTCAATGGTTGCTTTTCCGAATTCAAAGTATATTTCCTCTGATAGCCTCTTGGTGTAATGATTTTGTCATCATATAAAAAGGTGGAGGAATTACCAATAATGACAGTGGTCAACATTCCAATATCGTGGTTCAACATCTCTTTTAAATTGGTTATGACAATATCTTGCCTATCGCGATAGGCACTTTTCACCAACCCGACAGGTGTATCGGGTGAACGGTAGCGAAGGAGAATCTTCTGTGTTTCAACAATTTGCCTCGTCCGCCTGCCGCTGCGCGGATTATACAGGGCAATGACAAAGTCTGCCATTGCAGCTGCTTCAACCCTTTTAGCGATCAGTTCCCAAGGAGTTAGATGATCACTGAGGCTGATTGTACACGAATCGTGCATGACTGGTGCCCCAAGTAAAGATGCACAAGAGTTGATTGCAGAAATGCCAGGAATGACTTCAATGCCCACTCCAGTTTCTTCTTTCCAGCCTTTTTCAATCAATACTTCATAAACCAACCCAGCCATCCCGTAAACCCCAGCATCCCCGCTGGAGATTACCGCAACTTTCTTACCCAGCTCCGCTTGTTTCACTGCTTCCTGAGCACGCGATACCTCTTCAGTCATCCCCGTACTAATAATCGTTTGATCTGTAAGCAGTCCCTGAATGAGTTCAACATAAGTTTTATAACCAATGATGTAGTCACTTTCTTGAAGGGCTTCGACAGCACGTTTGGTAATGTGTTCAAAATTCCCTGGTCCAAAGCCCACGACGAATAATTTACCGTTTGTACTCATTAAGACATCTCCTTTTACGCTTTGTTCTTTGAAATACCCGTATGAGCAGGAAAATTTGGATTGGGTGCCATTTCCCCATCATTGAATTGGTAGATCATTTGTGGAACAAACTCCCCATCATCGATATGGCTGACAATTTGGCGGCCGAAATCAGGCGTCTCCACTCGATACCAGTTTCCTTGAGGATAGGCAATCACAACGCAGGCATCCTTACATCTTCCGTTACACCGTGTCCTCGTTGTATGGATTTTCATGTCCAGTCCTTTGGAAGTAATTTCATCGCGAATCGCCTGGGTTACTTCTTCCCCGCCCTTTTTCATACAGCTGCTTCCATTACAAATCAACAGATGTGTATTTGTACCCATTAAGTTCCAAGTAGTCATCTTCTTCCTCCTGCGTTCAGGGAAAAGGCAAAATAAAAAACCTTAACATAAGAGTCAAGGTTTAAAAAAACTATATGGATGAGGAGCCCCAGGCAAGAATGCCCAATCTCCCGAAATCGTCATAGTCCTTCTACCTTTCCCTCCGAAAAGTATCATGCAATTTTAAAAGCAGGTTTCCTGGCTTACGCTTCATTTTACCTTGTCCCTTCCCGGCAACAATGCCAGTGGCTATCGACAATTTCATCAGCGTTTACAGTAGCGGGGGCTGCATCGGACTTTCACCGATTTCCCTATTATCCCTTGCATATTCACACAAGGGCACTTTTAAAATGAAATATTTGGTTTTATTATACATTTCTAACTAACTTTATCTATCATATAACAACTTTATCAAAATTCAATAGTTTATTCCGACTGTTTAGAAAAGTTTAATAGTGTATATCCTGTCAACAAGCCTTTCCTTGCAACAAACTTAGTCAAAAAAAAAAGATAGTATAGCTGGAATTATTTCTTTATGGTACACTATACGAGAATTTTCTAAATAATTACATAAGTTTTATGGTGTTGAATTTTTCGGAATTCAGCTTAAAAGGGAAGCCGGTGAAAATCCGGAGCGGTCCCGCCACTGTAAAGGGGAGTCCTATTACTTTAACAATTCCACTGTCAAATGAGATGGGAAGGATGTAATGGGATGATGAACCAAAGCCAGGAGACCTGCCATGAAGCGTGAAACTGTTTCAACCTACGAGGATGGGTGTGCGGATCAGGCAGAAAGGCCCATGGTTGGTTTATGCTGCAAAATTCCTGTTCATTACGCACTTCTTTCCTTTGAGAGAAGTGCTTTTTATGTTGGGCCGCCTTTCTTCTCAAGATTGTTCAGAAAAATTAAAAGTTTTGAAAGGAGAAAGAATGAAAAGAACCAATTGGAAGACCATTTATTTTGTCATTTTACTGCTTTTCGTCCCAAAACGGGCAATGGCCATGCATATCATGGAGGGCTTTTTACCCATTGAATGGGCTATATTCTGGTGGGCCGTGACGCTTCCATTTTTAATCCTGGGTTACCGGTCCATTAGAACCAAAGTAAGGGAAAACCCAGAAACAAAAATGATGCTTGGCCTATCGGGTGCATTTGTATTCATTTTATCCGCCCTAAAGATTCCTTCTGTTACGGGAAGTTCTTCACACCCTACCGGAGTTGGTTTGGGCTCCATTTTATTCGGTCCATTGGCCATGAGTGTCGTTGGCTCCATCGTTCTATTATTTCAAGCCGTTTTACTGGCTCACGGAGGATTGACGACATTAGGGGCCAATGCATTTTCCATGGCCGTTTGCGGACCGCTCATTGCTTACTTCGTCTTCAAGGGCGCAACTAAATTGGGTTGGTCCTTTTCACTTGCCGTGTTCTTGGCTGCTGCTTTTGGAGATTTGGGAACCTATGTAGTAACTTCCATTCAACTTGCTCTTGCTTTTCCATCCGAGGTAGGAGGATTCATGGCCTCTTTCAGTAAATTTGCAGGGATTTTTGCCCTGACCCAAATTCCCTTGGCAATCAGTGAGGGGCTACTGACAGTCGTCGTGATGAATTTCTTAAAAAAATACAATCTAGGCGAATTGAAGTTGCTGCGAGTTTTATCTAAGGAGGCCCGTTAACATGAAAAAAAGTTTACTGCTGCTTTTCCTGGTGGTCGTTCTTGCTACCATACCGTTAATCACGCAACAAGGAACGGAATTTGGCGGTGCCGATGGAGAAGCTGAAGAAGCCATCACTAAAATCCAGCCGGAATACAAGCCATGGTTCAACAGTATTTGGGAGCCGCCAGGTGCGGAAACCGAAAGTTTATTATTTGCGCTGCAAGCTGCAATCGGAGCCGGTTTCATTGGTTATTTCATAGGTGTAACGAAACAAAGGAATAAGCAAACCAAACAGGAAATTCCCGGAAAATCGAAGCATGTTACTCATTGATAAATATGCCTATTTCAATGGGCTAAAGGATGTACATCCGTTAGAAAAGATGGTTTTTGCAATCTCCCTTTTGCTATTTTCGTTAACGGTAAGGGATATGACCGTTTCACTCATCACTTTTACGGTGATGAGCGCTTTAATCATTTTTGCGGCAAAAATCCCGGTTTCTTATTATTTTAAATTACTTCTATTACCGGGATTTTTTATACTATCAGGAACCATTACCATCCTTTTTTCTTTTACAAGCAAATTTACTTCGTTTTCGAATATATGGTGGTCCTGGAAGGTCGGGAACTGGCAAATATTCATCAGCGATGACAGCATAGGAACAGTGATCAATTTGATCACTGTCGTAATAGGCAGCATCAGCTGTTTATATTTTCTCACCTTAACTACACCCATTACCGTCATTCTATCGGTGATGCGAAAACTTAAAGTGCCTTCCTTATTGGTCGATTTAATAGAATTGACCTATCGCTTCATCTTTATTTTTTTAGAAACAGCTTTGGCCATTCACCAATCACAAGCTTCACGGCTGGGGTATGGTTCGTTAAGGAAAGGCATTCGCTCTCTCGGATTACTAACCTCATCATTATTTTTAGGAGTATTGCAGCGCTCTGGACATTTGACGATGGCAATGAACGCAAGAGGCTATCAGGAGAACCTTTCCTATATCGAGGATACTTACACTTACTCCTCACGCAATTGGCTGATCGCGATTGTAATACTAGGAAGCTTAATCTTTATTAATGGATATTTGTAAATTGGAGGCAACCCAAGAATGGACGAGCATATTTTTCATATAGAAGGCCTCACCCATCAATTCGCGGATGGAACGTTTGCTTTAAACGATCTTTCGCTAACGATCCAACACGGTAAAAAGATAGCATTATTAGGCAATAATGGTGCCGGCAAATCGACTTTATTCCTCCATTTAAATGGTCTTTTACAACCTACGGCAGGAAAGATCAGATTTAAGGGCAAGAAAATGAAATATGACCGTAAAGCATTATTATCATTACGAAAGCAAGTGGGGATTGTTTTTCAAGATCCCGACTCGCAGCTCTTTTCCGCTAATGTACAACAGGATATATCGTTTGGACCGATGAATTTAGGATGGGATAGAAATGCAGTCCAGGAGAAAGTAAATTGGGCGATGGCTGAAACGGAAATAACGGAACTGAAAGACAGACCCACCCATTTTTTGAGCCTTGGGCAAAAAAAACGTGTCGCCATTGCAGGGGTACTCGCCATGGAACCTGATGTCTGGCTCTTGGATGAGCCTACAGCTGGATTGGATCCTTATTTCTCAAGACAGATCATGGCTCTGCTGGACAGTATCCACCACCATCACAGAACGATAATCCTATCAACTCATGATGTTAATTTAGCATATCAATGGGCTGATGAAGTCGTTGTCATGAACGATGGTATGGTCATATACCAAGGGGATCCCGTATCCGTT
The DNA here is from genome assembly GCF_042886655.1 of Peribacillus sp. NPDC058002. Classification (NCBI taxonomy): domain Bacteria; kingdom Bacillati; phylum Bacillota; class Bacilli; order Caryophanales; family Bacillaceae; genus Peribacillus; species Peribacillus sp. NPDC058002. The sequence goes on from NZ_JBHVQU010000104.1 coordinate 11,643, forward strand.
TTCCATGATGAAGACGTTTTGCTGCAGGCACATCTGGAGAAGCCGTGGGTTTTTGAAATGTTTCAAGCCCTTCTTCAATCAAGGGAACCTTTAGTACGGGACCTTTTCCCAAGAACGAAGGAAGAATTGCTTCAAATGTTGGAGACTGAAAGGATTTATTAATTAAGCATCCCCTAGCTATTGTTTCCTCTTTCCAAAAGCTAGGGGGTCTTTAAAATAGCAGGCGATCATTTTTGTTCCTAAAAACCAAAAATCTTATTATTTATTACTTTTCTTCCTCGGTTCTTTCTTTTGCAAGCTCAATATCTCTTCCGTTCACATCATCAACGACTGCTTTTACCTCCCCTTCCGCATAAGTATCCGAAACTTGTTCGTGGGTTGTAGCCAGTCCAGAAGATAAATGATCTTCCCGTTTATAATCACTAACATCATATATTCTTCCGGCAATTTCTGAAGATTCATTTTTTGATTGCTTGCTATCCATTTTTTTCACTCCTAGTTTTAAATTGTCCAATCATCCATTGACAGCTGTATTAAGACAAAGGTATTTTGTGTAAAAACTGAAGCAATATTCAATAATGATAAAAAAAGGCAAAAAAAGCTTACAAGTAAAATCCCCTTTCAAGGGCTCTACATGTAAGCTTATTGAGAGCTTAGGCTTCCTTCTTCACATCCACATTATCGGATGGGTCACCCCAACATTCCACATTCTTCAAGCCTTTAATATTGTTCACATGGAAGACAGGATTTTTCCCACTTTTCTTTTGCTTTTGATAATCCGCCAATGCAGCAAATGCAATCTTCCCTAGTAACGCTATGGCGATTAGGTTGATAATGGCCATAAGGGCCATCAGCAAGTCAGCCAATCCCCAAACAAAATCCAGTGAGGCTAGAGAACCGAATATCACCATCCCTACGACTGCGATGCGATAGATGTTTAACCAAACCTTATTTTCATTGATGAAGCCAATGTTCGACTCTCCATAATAATAGTTGCCCACAATGGAGCTAAAAGCGAATAACAGTACAATGATGGCAAGGAAAATACCCGCCCAAGATCCCAATGCCGTTCCAAGGGCATTCTGGGTAAGGACGATTCCATCCGTTTCCTTCGATGTATAAAGACCTGAAAACAAAATGATGAAGGCAGTTGAACTGCAAATGATGAGCGTATCGACAAAAACACCCAGTGACTGAATGAGCCCTTGCTTGACGGGATGACTGACATCTGCCGTCGCGCCAGCATTAGGTGCACTACCCATCCCGGCTTCATTTGAAAATAGGCCGCGCTTGATTCCCTGCATCATGGCTGCTCCCAGTACTCCACCAGCCACTTCTTTGATGCCATTAAATGCACTTTCAAAGATCAGAACAAAAACACCCGGTAACTCGGTAATATTCATGATGATGATAATCAACGCCACTATCACATAGGCTCCTGCCATGATCGGAACGATGACCTCAGAGACCTTTGCAACCAATTTGATCCCGCCAAAAATGATGACAGCCGTGACGATTGCCAGGATGACAGCCGTAACCCACTTTTCAATCCCAAACGATTCGTTGAATGCGCTTGTAATAGTATTGGCTTGTACCGAATTGAAAGCTAGTCCAAATGTCAGCGAAATCAACACAGCGAAAGTGATGCCCATCCAGCGGGCATTCAATGCTTTTTCCATATAATACGCAGGACCGCCGCGGAATGCATCCCCATCCTTGACCTTATAGATTTGAGCAAGTGTACTTTCAATGAAAGCCGAAGCAGATCCGATCAGTGCTATTAACCACATCCAGAAAACGGCTCCAGGGCCGCCCGTCGTGATCGCTATGGCAACACCTGCAAGGTTACCCGTTCCTACCCGGGAAGCCGTACTAATACAAAATGCCTGAAAGGATGTCACACCTTTTTTTTCCGCAGTGGCCCCTTCGCCCAATAGCCGGAACATTTCCCTTATCATTCTGAATTGAACAAACTTCGTGCGGACGGAAAAATAAAGACCCAATCCAATCAACATGATGATCAATATGGAAGACCATAACACATCATTTGTCTCACTAATAAAATTTTCTAAGATCTCCATTAAAACAAACCCCTCTACTTCACGCTAATTATTATTATAAAAACATATACAGCTATAATTTATTCCCCTATTCATTGGGGAGATAAACAAATGAAGCCATAAAAAAAAGGAAATTCCGTAATGAATCTCCAATACAATTATATATTATATCCTAACACTCTATTTTTTTCATTCATGAATTAGTGTAATCTATCGAAATATATACTATTTCGATATTATTTCCTTTGGATAAAAATCTTTCTTCCTCACTTCATTTTACATTCACTGCAACGTTATTTAAATTCCTAATCAAAACAACCTGGATATAGCAAAGCCTCACACGACCTGTTTCCAGAATAAAGTGCGAGGCTTATTTTGCATTCCTTTCTCTCTTATATTCTGGTTAGCTGTTGGTCTCAATGTTGAAATCAAATCTTTTAGGATATCCTTTTTTCTGCCTCTCCTAGATGGTTAGTATACCTTGTGCAAACATCTTTCTTAATTCTTTCTTATCAATTTTTCCAATCGGCGTTAATGGAAACTTATCTAGAAAATAGACTACCTTAGGAACCATATAC